>NZ_LGSU01000138.1 GCF_002260545.1 Hydrocoleum sp. CS-953
TCTCCCCACCCTCCTACAAAGGTTTCACGATTTCCTGATAAAGGATAGCTTATAAAGGGGGGCTATTTCACAACCTACAGGTTCTCCAAAGCCAATTTCACCCTGCAGTTGTTCTGGAGTAATTGTATCTAACATTTGATTAAACTCTCTAGTTTCTCTTAGTTATGAAGGCATTCTCATGGGAATAATTCTAATAATTAGAGTGTCAATTGGTTCTTCTGTTAATTCAGATAGTTCCTCTAATTTTTTATAGAAAGATTCTGATATTTCCCAAGGATAGTCTTTTATTAGGCATTTTTTTTATTATCACCTCTACTCAGGTATAATAATACCATACAAACGAAACATAAAATGTCTAGAAAAGTAGGGTACGCACCCTACTGGACTCTGGGTTTTGAGACCAAACCCCTACGATAAAAGATTAAAACATAAGCACGGATTACTATACAATAAGAACACACATACAACATCAAATATCTAGACCTATGGATACTAAAAAAATAAGTCCTGAATTAATAGAGTTACTGTCTCTGATAACTAGCAAAAAATTGACTAAAAAAGATATTACACCACCAGTATTATTTATGGCAAATCTAGTCGTAATCTTAATAGGTGTAATCTACGCAGATGGAAGGGTAGCGGAAGAAGAAAGAGCCAGACTGAAAATTACTATTAATAAATTTATTCCCCCTCAAGGAAATGTTCGGGAATTAACTAAGTTAATGCTTAAAGAAGTTTCAAAGCAACAGCTTTACTTTAAATTTAATGCGATTTTGACATTAACAGATCCTCTTTCTATACCAGAAAAATTGTTATTAATTAGTTTTGGTTATGAAATGTCTGCTTCCGATGGAGATATGGCTCTAAAAGAGAAAAGGTATCTAGAAATTCTGAGCGGTAAATTAGGTATAAAAGCCGAACATTTACCAGTTTTAGAGGCAGGATTTACTCATCAAGGAAATCTTGACCAAAAAGCTGTAGAAGAAGTGAAATATTTACTCAACCCTGGACGTTTCCATCAGCTAGATAATATTTTTGTTAAAGCTGCTAGTGAAATGCTAAATACACTTTTTCCCACTCAAAAGCAAAAAAATCAGTCTCAACAAATTGTAGTTTATGAAGGATTCAAAAAGTTTAAACAAAACAGACAACAACTAGATAATATCTGTCAAGAAATCTATCAAATATTTGAACCTTGTACTAACCGAGATTTACTTCCTAGTACATTAATAGTTGAACTAGGTAAAATCTCCAAAAAATTACAATCTCAAAAATTCCAAGTAGCAGTTGTTGGAGAATTTAGTCAAGGTAAATCAACTTTATTAAATGCTTTACTTGGAGAGGAAATTCAACCAGTCAGAGAAATTCCTTGTAGTGGCACGATTACAGTTTTAAAATATGGCGAACAACAGCGAGTTGTTTGTCATTATAAAGATGGGAAAAAGGCAGAAATTCCTTTGACAGAATATCAAGAAAAAGCATCTATTTCAGAATCAGCAGCTTTAGGAAATATGAGTGACGAATTAGCACAGTCGGAGCTAGAAAAGATATTTTTTGAACATCCACAGTTAGAGTTATGTAAAAGTGGAGTAGAAATTCTTGATTCTCCTGGTTTAAATGAACATCCAGACCGTACAGCGATTACTCAAAAATTATTAGAAGATACGGATGCGGTGATTTTTTTAACTAATGCTTCTCGCCCATTAACTCAAGGAGAAAAAGAGTTAATTCAAAGTATCAAGTTGCAGTTAAATAATAATCAAATTGATTTACCTGCTGATAATTTATTTGTGTTGGTAAATTTTATCGATCTAGTCAGAACTGAAAAAGGTCGTCAACAAATTCGACAACGATTAGAAAATTTTGTCTTGGGAGAAAAACCGATTATTGCTGATGAGAGTCGTTTACATTTTATTTCGGCTCAAGCTGCTTTAGATGCAATTTTAGAAGGTGAAGAAAATGAATATTTGACTTACTTTAATAATTTCAGAAACTCAATAGAAAGTTTTCTGACTGTTGAGCGGGGTATGATAGAAATTTAGCAGTTTGGGAATAAGATTAATAGTCTTATTTCTGAGGGAATAAAAGGATTAGAGCAAGCTGAAAAAGTTTTAGATGGTCGAATAAATTTATCTGAAGAAGCAAAACAAGAAATATTGGAAAAAATAGGAGAAGCAAGTGGCAGAGATGTAAAAATAACTCTTTTCGTAGATGAATTATTAGATGAATTAATTGATGAGCTAAATGAATCTT
>NZ_LGSU01001380.1 GCF_002260545.1 Hydrocoleum sp. CS-953
GAGTAGGGGAGTGGGGGAGTGTCGAGAGATGGGGTGTATTAGATATCTCCCAAAATCCCATCATCAAATCAATTATTACCAATTTTTTATCAATTACTTCTCCTGAGACCTGACTCCTAAGCCAAAAACCCACATCTTTACGAAGATACCAAATGGGTTCTATAGAATCCGGGTAATTGGAATATTTTTCAATCTTTTTCCTGTATTAGTTCTCTACCTAGGAGGTACTGATAACTGTTAACTGTTAACTGATAACTGATAACTGAAATGACTCAAGCAAACTCTCCTCCAACTCTTAACCTGCAATTGACTGCGATGCAGCTTACCGATAATAGAAGTATGGGAAAGTTTGCTATATCTCGTGGTCAAACTGTAGATGCAAACCAAATAGAACTACAAGTTTTCCCAGGAGAACCAAGTCAAATTCTGCTGCAGTTAGAAAATCAGTCTGAAGAACATCTAACCCTTTATTTGCAACTTGAATTTCAACCAGAAATTTCTCCCCATTGGTGTCAATTTTATCAAGAAACTATTAATAATGGTTCAACTCAATCAGAAGTAGTTCAAGGATTTAGCCATCAATTAATAATTAACCCTCAACAGCGACAAGATATTGAAATAGAGTTTAATTTTCCGCCAAACTTTTTTGAAAATCAACAAGCTATAAACTCAGAAAATGACAAACTAGAAATTAATTATTCTGCTCAAATTTTAGCTTACAAAAACAATCCAAATGAAAAGTTAATTGGCTATCAAGTTTTTGACTTAAAAATTCGTCCCCGCATTGAATATCTTGAGTTTTTACCAGTTATTTATCGTGAAGCAGATTTCCTAAGTCGTTTCTTGAAAATCCTGGAAGAAACCTACGATCCGGCTGTCCAAACTACCGATAATTTATGGGCCTATCTTGACCCTCTAACCACACCTGAAGCACTACTTCCCTTTCTGGCCCAGTGGGTAGGTTGGAAAATAGATTCTCGCTGCCCACTTCAGATTCAGCGTCGTTTGATTCGCAATGCAGTCACCCTTTACCGTTGGCATGGAACTCGTAAAGGTTTACGATTCTATCTGCATCTGCTTACAGATTTACCCCTTGATGAAGACCTCCCTGAAGCGGAAAAACATATTAGTTTATGGGAAGATTTTCAGAAAGGATTTGTTTTAGGAGAAGCTTGTGTTAATCAGGATTCAATGCTTGGTGGTGGACGTGCTTATCACTTTATTGTTCGTCTAAAAGTTGAGTTTCCCAATCAAATTGATGAACCGTTAGTGCGAGAAATTATTGAAGAATATAAACCTGCTTTTTGTACTTATGAATTAAATATTGTACAGGATTTTTAGGTGAATATACTAACAGGTTATTCGCTGGATAATTTCTCTAACAATTGATTTTGATGTCGTCTGTACCAGGCAAAATAAAGTAGGTTAATTCCCAATTCTTGTGCTGTTCTAATTTCAGTGCGGGGTAGTGTGTGTTCGTGGATTCCCCAAGCTTGTGATAAATGGCCAATAATTATAATCATTCCGCCTCCTACAAAAAGTTTAATGGATTCATTGTTAATATTAGGAAGTATTGCAAAGAGAAATGGATGAACTTTTAGTAAATGATCGGGAAGGAGTCTTTCCCAATTAATAAAATTAAGATTAAATTCTTCTCTTGCCCAATCTGTCAAATCTTTAAAATTTTGCTCGATATTGTTATCTATTAGAATTTCAATTAATACAGTTCCTCCACTTTTTAGATAATTTTCTAATATTTCTATCTGCTCGTTCCCTAACTCAAAAGTTTGTTGTTCAGTTAAATATAGTAGATCGAAATCAAGGGTTTCATTGGGATTAAGGCGTATTTGTTGAATTTCTGAAATACCTTGCATTCTGGAGTCAAGTGACTCTACCGAACGCATCAGAAAAGCAAGATTATCTTGACAATATTTTCCCTCCGCTTCTGACATCATTCCTCCAGAAGCTTGAGGGGATAACATTGCTGTTTCAATCACAATTTCCGGTCGCGATCGCGCTAGAATTNGGGTTTCATTGGGATTAAGGCGTATTTGTTGAATTTCTGAAATACCTTGCATTCTGGAGTCAAGTGACTCTACCGAACGCATCAGAAAAGCAAGATTATCTTGACAATATTTTCCCTCCGCTTCTGACATCATTCCTCCAGAAGCTTGAGGGGATAACATTGCTGTTTCAATCACAATTTCCGGTCGCGATCGCGCTAGAATTCGATAGCGTAAATCTATATCGTTAACTTGAGGAAGTAAAACATCGTTGGGTTGCTTAATTTGAATAATTCCTGGTTGTAGGTTGATGCGACAAATTTCGACTTCTAGATGACTAGGGGGCTCAGTTTTTTGATCGATCCGAAATGTTTCTCGAACAACATCATTATCATTTCTTAAGCTGAGTTCTTCTGGATCGACATAACTGACTACTAAATAGACAAGAATGGGTTCAAATTTGGAAGGTTTAGGATCGGTAATTCTAAATTCCATCGGGCGATCAATAATAATTGGATTTCCCTCACCATCAATGGCAATTCCTGGTTTTATCATTAACCATCCCGTTTGAAATTTTGATTGTACGCCAGGAGGTGCTTCAGTTGGATGTACCCCTAACCCACAAACAATTCCAGGTTGATTTAGGGATTGATAATGTAAATTTTGCCGTCTGCGAGAATAGTGATGAGCTAAACGCCACCTTTGAGCATTGATCATTAAACCGTCTGTAACATGAAGACGATCTAAGGGATTAGGTGAAGGTTTAGGAAAAAATTGTTCTGTCATTTCACTTATCAGTTATCTGTCCCTCTTGTAATAGGGAGGCTTGAAGTGCATAATTTTCTTTTAATTACCTCTGTTCTACTACTCTGAGAAAAATAAATCATGGAACTTTTTTATGGCAATATTTGGCCACATTATTGACTAGAGTTTTTTGGGATTACAAGCAATGGCCAGAGAAAGGAGTTACCTATGAAATAATGAATACATCAGATTATTAAGTCCGTCAAGTTGGCAACAGAACCCACACTTCAGTAGTGAATTTAGCAAACTTTTGTAAAGATTATGTGGCTATTGGGTTTAATTATGGTATTTTATTAATAACTCCAGAGTAATCGGGACGTATCGACCATGACTCATGATTTTGTCAAGCCTAAGAAAATAGGTGGACTTGATACCAACACCCATCCTGGACAAAGAAGTCCATTTGCTAGCCGTCCTTTTTTAGCAACTCCTAGAAGTCAGCCACAGCCCCAAGACATACAAACGATGAGAGAACGGGCGGCACGATATCGAGCTGCAAATCCTCATATATATGGCACTCCAGCTCAACCTCAAACGGTTCAAAGACAAGCCTCAGAGAAGGAAGAAGAAAACCTTCAGATGAAGGCAAATGAGTCGGTTCAACAAAAACTGGAACAACCTGACCTCCAAACATTAATCAGACAAAGAGCTGCACGAGTCGATACACCGCTACAACGGATGATGAAAGTTCAAATGGCTGAAGCTCAGGGCTTGGAGCAGGAGAAGGACGATCTCCAGATGCGTCAGGAGTCTTCAGTTCAACGGGAGGCGATGCCAGAGGAACAAGATGAAAAGAAACCTGAAGATATTCAAGCAAAAACAGAACCTCAACCGGAAGATTTAGAAAAAGAAGAAGATATCCCTCCAGTTCAGGCTAAAGCAGAATCTCAACCGGAAGATTTAGAGAACAAGAAGCCAGAAGATATTCAGCCGAAACTCAACTCAACTGTTCAAGCTCAAGAGGATTTAGACGAGGAGAAGCCAGAAGACCTTCAAGCAAAGACAGAATCTCAGCCGGAAGATTTAGAGAACAAGAAGCCAGAAGATATTCAGCCGAAACTTAACTCAACTGTTCAAGCTCAAGAGGATTTAGACGAGGAGAAACCAGAAGACCTTCAAGCAAAAGCAGACTCTCAGCCCGAAGATTTAGAAGAAGATTCACCTCCAGTTCAGACCAAAGCAGAGCCAACTGAAACGTTAGAAGAAGAGACAAAACTTCAGGAAAAACAGGAACTGAATGTTCAATCTCAGCCGTCACAGCAAGAAGAAGAGGTTAAACTGCAACAAAAGGTTAATCAAGCCATTCAACAGCAGAAACTGGACGAACAGAAAAAGGATGCCCAGCTACAAACTCGCATCGATCACTCTATTCAACGGCAAAAAATCAATAAAGCTCAAGACCAAGGTCATTTGCAACAGCAAATTAATCATGCTGTTCAACATCAGGAACTTGAAAAACAACAGGAGGAAACGCAACTCCAGGGTCGGATTAATCGCGCTATTCAGAAACAGAAAGCCCGGGAGGACGACGATATTCTTAAAGCACCTCCAGCCAAAACTCAGTCGGTTCGGCCTAAATCTTTTCAGACTAAGCTTCAGAATAAGTTACAGACCAAGCTAACGGTCGGGAAACCAGGGGACAAATACGAACAAGAAGCGGACAAAATGGCGGCTAAAGTTATGGCCATGCCAGAGGCAGAGCAGAAAATATCCCAGGAAACTGAATTAGCTCCCAAGCAAGAGGAATCTGAAGTTCAGATGCGATCGCTGGCGGATTCTATTACCTCTCTTGGTCACGGACAATTGACGGGTGAGCCACAGTCTGTTGTTCAGAATAAGGAAGGCCAATCTTCAACCCAACCCGGTCTGGAAAGTCGTTTAGCCAGTCAGCAGGGTCAAGGAAGTCCTCTACCGGATGAAACGCGCAACTTTATGGAGTCGCGGTTTGGGGCGGACTTTGGTAATGTGCGGGTACATACGGGTTCCCAGTCGGTGCAGATGAATAAGGAGTTGGGGGCACAGGCGTTTACTCATGGAAATGATGTTTACTTTAATTCTGGGAAGTTTAATCCGGGGTCGAGTAGTGGGAAGGAGTTGTTGGCCCATGAGTTGACTCATACGATTCAGCAGACGGGTGGGGTTCAGGCAAAGTTACTGAATACCCCAGCAGAAGGTGAGAGAGAAAAGACTCAGAAGGTAGGTAAGGTTGATGTTTTAGACTCCTCTAACAAAGAGCAATTTAAAACAGGCGATCGTCAACTGTCTTCTGCTTTAGAGAATAAGTCTCCTTCTTCCTCTAAGCTGGCCTCACAACCAGAAAGCAAATCGGTAGTCCAAGAGGCAAAACAACTAGAGTCAGAGGAAACGACTAAACTAAAGAACAACAAAGATAAAGAAGCTCTAAAACAAGAGCAGAATTCCCAATCACCTGAAGCAAAACAATCTGAATCTGAAAGTGCAGTACGGGAGCAACAGCNTTAAAACAGGCGATCGTCAACTGTCTTCTGCTTTAGAGAATAAGTCTCCTTCTTCCTCTAAGCTGGCCTCACAACCAGAAAGCAAATCGGTAGTCCAAGAGGCAAAACAACTAGAGTCAGAGGAAACGACTAAACTAAAGAACAACAAAGATAAAGAAGCTCTAAAACAAGAGCAGAATTCCCAATCACCTGAAGCAAAACAATCTGAATCTGAAAGTGCAGTACGGGAGCAACAGCAAACTACCTCTGGTCAGACATCTGAGGGTAAAAATCAGGATGTTTCAAGAGCAACTGGTGTAGCCAAAACACCTAATGACAACGTTAGTTCGTCAGGTGCGACAACTGGTTCTCCAAATGCAAAGACTGAGAATCTTTCTGGACAAATGCCTGGTGGTGGAGCTGATAGTTCTCCTGTACCTCAAGATGCTGTTTCATTGAGTAGTAAAGATCCAGGACAAATCATTGAACAACTCAAAACAACACCTCCAACTCAAACGTCTGCTACCTTTGCTCAAGCTGGCCCTGCTTCTGCCCAAGCTTTAGAAAATCAGCGCCAGCAGATGCAAGAAACTCTTCCAGAAATCCCTGCTCCTACAGGTTTACCTGCTCAACAAGGAGATGCTGGAGCAGTAACGCCTCAAGCTGCTGCAAAGATTGAACCTACTCAAGATGCTCAAGTTTCAGAACCGTCAACTGATACTTCAAAACAGGTGTCTATGGAACAAGTCGTGGAAGTGCAAGAAGCTCCACCTGCTCCAAATCAACCTCCAACTCAACTTGCAGGGGGAGAAACGACAGAAGATGGACAAAATAATGAAGCCTTGACCCGGAGTGCTCAAAACTCTGTGGCAAATGTCAGGTTAGACAACAGTCAAGTTAGTACCAGTGCTGGAGAACGTCCTAACGTTCAGCTGACAGGTGAAGCAGATCCCTCTAAGATGCAGAGAAATCTAGCTCAGTCAGGCCAGAAAGTTCAGTCTGCCAAAGCTAAAGCAGCTCAGAAAATTCATCAGGACTTTGGAGAAAACAATATCTTTCCCCAAAGCAGTAACGAAACGCTAAAGGCCAACAAAGAACTTTCTGCTGTTAAGTCTCCTGAAGCGAATGGAGGAAAGCCTGTTGCTCTGCCTGGGGAAGCTATTGCAGGTTTGAATCAATCCCTTAGTCCTTACCTTCAGGAAAAAATTGGGGCAGAACAAGAGAAGTATAAGACTGGGAAAGAAAAATTTGATGTTGACTCCGCTAAAGCAAAAGCAGATGCTAACCAGGAAGTTGAAAAGCTGGATGAAGAGACGAAGCAAAAGCAACTAAAAGAACAGCAAAATGCCAAGTCTGAAGTTGCTCAAGCTAGAGAAGAATGGCAAACGGAATTAGACTCTGCTGAACAAGATTATCAGGATAAAGCAGCTAAGGCGACAACTGAACAACGCCAAAAGATTGATACTGAGCAGGCTAAGGGAGAATCTGAGGCTGCACAGCATCNAAGCTGGATGAAGAGACGAAGCAAAAGCAACTAAAAGAACAGCAAAATGCCAAGTCTGAAGTTGCTCAAGCTAGAGAAGAATGGCAAACGGAATTAGACTCTGCTGAACAAGATTATCAGGATAAAGCAGCTAAGGCGACAACTGAACAACGCCAAAAGATTGATACTGAGCAGGCTAAGGGAGAATCTGAGGCTGCACAGCATCTCGATGAAGCTGAGAAAAAGGCTGAAGCAGAGAAACAAAAGGCGGATCGAGACGCAACCAAAGAAAAGGCAAATGCAGAGAAAAAATCTGGTGGTTTCTGGGGTTGGGCTAAGTCGGCAGCCAAGTCTTTGATTGATGGGTTGAAACAAGCTGTTAATTTCATTTATGACAATCTGCGTAAGGCTGTTAAAGCGATCTTTGAAGCAGCTAAGAAGCTGGCAATGGCAGCCATTGAGCTGGCTCGCAAGGCAATTGTTGGCCTGATCAAAGCCTTTGGAGAAATTCTCAAGGGATTAGTCAATGTTGTTTTTGCTGCTTTTCCAGGAATAGCCAAGAAAATTACAGCTAAAATTGACCAAGCAGTTAATAAAGCAGAGCAAGCAGTTAATGCAGCCGCTGACTTGTTAAAGAAAGGTATTTCCGCCATTTTGGACTTCTTGGCGAATACTTTAGACAAATTGTTGGGACTGATCCAAGACTTGTACAACGGAATTTTCACCGTTATTGGTATGATTATCAACGGTGAACTTAAGGAATTACTCACGAACATTGGTAATTTAATTGCAGCCGCTAAAGCTGCGCCTCCCCAATTTGAAACTGCTGGTTTAGAAGAACTCCTTGGAGGGAATCTTGACGAATCCCTTTCACCCCAGGAATTATCCCAAGCTGCAGCAATGGGAATCAATATTCCTAGTCAAGAAGGTGGAAGTACAGCACAAGCCGGTGAAAGCGATTTACCAAGTCCACCTTGGACACAGGAAAATGTGGGAGTAGACGCAGTTGACAACAATATGGAACTGTCCCCAGAGTTAGTTACCCAATTAATGGCACAAACTAATGGTAATGGGGAAGTAATGCTCGGCAAGTCCAATGATGAAAGTCGCTCAATGGAATCCATTATTTCCGAAGCTACTGGACAAAAGCAACAGGAAGGTGGTAAGGAACAAGCCAAGAATCCAGATGATGGTTTGTCGCCAAGACAGCGAGCAGACATCAAATGGCAGATGATGAAGCAGGGCATTAGCCAATGGTGGTCAGAAAATTGGCCATTAGTTATTGGTGGGACAGTAGCAGCAGTTGGGGTGATCGCAGGTGCTTTGATTGTTAGTGGTGGAGCCGTTGCGGCTTTAATTCCGCCGATTATGAGCGTCTTAACACCATTGTTTGCTGGCATCACAATTGCTACTATTGGCGGACACGTTAGAGATTATGTAGCGAAGGCTTGGGAAGGAGATATTCAAGGTGGNAATTGGCCATTAGTTATTGGTGGGACAGTAGCAGCAGTTGGGGTGATCGCAGGTGCTTTGATTGTTAGTGGTGGAGCCGTTGCGGCTTTAATTCCGCCGATTATGAGCGTCTTAACACCATTGTTTGCTGGCATCACAATTGCTACTATTGGCGGACACGTTAGAGATTATGTAGCGAAGGCTTGGGAAGGAGATATTCAAGGTGGTGGTAAGAGTTTAGCTAAGGGACTTGTTGCTGGAGCAATTGAACTTGTGTCCTGGTTAACTTTGAAAGTAGGAGGAGCAGCCCTTAAAGGTGCTAAAGCTGTGGTGAAAGGTGCTAAAGCTGCGGCGAAGGGTGGTATTAAACTTGCCAAGAAAGCAACTCAGGCAGTTATTAAAGGTGCGAAATATGTAATTCAAAAGGGTAAGGTTCTGTTCAAAGGTATTGCTGGTTCCGGAATTGGCAAGCAGTTTAAGCGGCTTCAGGATTTGGGTAAAGGGCTATTGGAGCGGATGCGGTTTAAGGCATTCCGAATTCGGGTTAAGAATCGAAGGTTTAGGCTTGAGGGGCTGATTAATCCTTGGATAATGCTAGCCAATGGAGATATAGAATGGGTAGACGAATTAACACAACAGGCTGCTTATGGAAGTAAGGCTAGTGGAAAAAATGCAAATGGTGAGTTAGTAGAGGGTATTTTAGTAAGAGGTTCTAAAGCTAACCCTGATTATAGAAGTATTGCAGATGCTTATTTTGAAAAAGCTGTAAGTAAAACTAAGGTAATTCATCACTCCATAGAGCAGCAAGTACTCAAGAAGTATCCTGGTCTTTTCTCAAAAACTGAGATTAATGCTGGCAGTAGACTGCGTCCTATCCTAAAAGGCGTTTTCAATAGTGAGGTACATCTTTCTAAAATTAGGAAACTTTGGAATAATTTTTATACCGTTATAGATGGTTTATCAGGTTTATCTAAAGAAGCAAAGCGTATTGCTTTTAATCGTTATGCAGCATACATAGACGAATATATAGAAAGCATGGGACATTTCATGGTAAATAATGCTGATGTAGCAAAAGCAATTACTAATAGCGACGATAAATTACTTCGTAGCTTGTTAGGGAATGAGTCTCAAAGACTACTCAGCACAGAGTTGAGACCAGACAGCGCATTGACCAAAGCCATTCAAGGTCTAATATGAGGAGATTAAGATGTTACCCAAAATATTTTCATTCGTTGGTTGTCCAGTCATAGGTCAGCTTGGAGAAGAATCAATAGTTACTTACCAAAACTATTGTGAAACGTGTAAAAGACAAAATGATGTAGTGCAATTTCTTGATTATTCATTTGATAGATGGGATGGCGAAGATATTGTTAAAACAGGAAATATCTACGCTGTTACGGATCGTCTTCGGAATGCACTTGAGACATCTGGGCTGACTGGATTTTCTTTTCATAAAATGAAAACGTCGAAAAATGAGCTTTTTGAAGAAATAGATCCAAATAATGAAATAATCATTCCTACTTTTTGGCAACTTGAAATTTCAGGTAAAGCAACAGGTTCCTCCGGTTGGTGGGAATATCAAGGTGAATGTAAAGATTGCTATAGACCTAATTGGGGATACACAGACCGAGTCTCTAGAGCACTTATGGCATCTGTCATGGGTGAAATTGGTCCTCCTAGAAAAGTAAGCATTGATAGTTGGCAAGGAGAAAGTATTTTTTGGTTAAATGATCCAGGACCACCTCTAGTAATTGATAAAGTGATTTGTTTATTCAATGACTTAAATATTACTGGAGTAGCATTTCACCCAGCAGAATGGGAAACACTTTAATAGATGGGTAATTTCCTAATCAAGGATAAGTTTATGTACAGATTTATGCACGTAAATTAGAAAACCATTCAAATTCAAGTCTTTTATTGATCAAAAAATGAGTAGTCATACAGAAAATTTTCCTTTAGAAAAAGAGCTAACCTTCAATTACTCCTCCAACTCTCCCCTAAAAATTCACACAACTTCCCTATCCCTCACCAAACAAAACAACCAAATCACCGAATGTCACCTCACCTTCAGCATAACCTACCAACTCTACCAACGCATTGACACGGAAGCCTTATTCAACCTCAAACCAGAAATCCGCGCACCTCTTTCTGCTGGAAACTTCCAACCATCATCCGAAATTAAAATCGAAGCCACTCTTGACCCTGCTTTACTACCAAAAATAGCAGAAAATGCCACAGATGCTAACCAAGCAACATCTTACCTCCAGCAACTCAGCCAACAACAGCCCAATCATCCAATTTTATCTACCTATAGTTGGTACGCCTTGGAAGTCAAACAAAAACAAGAAACAGGTGAAACGGGTTACCGCACTCTGTGGAATTATCTCAAACCTTCCGATATCACCAGTGATGGTATTGATAGCAAAAAAATGAGTGAAGCAATGCTCAATTTTGCTAAAGAGTGGACAGATAGCAATAACTCAGAAGATTCGGTAGATGTCATGTCTCAAGCAGTTGAAGAAATGAGTCATACCTTTGAAGAGTTAACAAATAATCTCTCAGAAATGACTCAAGAAGTACTTTCTGAAAGTATGAAAGAAATGACCGATGCTTTTGAAGAAATAACTAATAGCATCTCAGAAATATCTGAAGAAATTGCCTCAGAAGAAAGTATTTTTAAAGCAGTAGTCAACTTCTTTATCGAAGATGATTGGCAATTCGCCAAACTTGAAACAGAACCAACTTTACGTCTCGCTTTCCAAGGTAAAAACGGAAAATGGGACTGTTACGCCAAAGCCAGAGAACAACAGCAACAATTTGCTTTTTATTCAGTTTGTCCCATTAACGTCCCAGAAAACAAACATCAACCCATCATAGAATTCATCACCCGCGCCAACTATGGCATGATTATAGGAAACTTTGAATTGGATTTCACAGATGGAGAAATTCGCTACAAAACTGGAATTGATGTAGAAGGGGATAGACTGAGTTTTGCATTAATCAAACAGATAGTTTACGCCAACGTAATGATGATGGACGAATATTTACCAGGAATTCAGGCTATTCTCTCTGAAAACCTCTCACCCCTCGAAGCAATTACCCTTTTCGGAAACATTTTTTACACCATGACCAACAAAATCTCTAACCACAGAAAAACCTTCTGCTTCAGCATACTCTTGAATAGCAGCTCCAATATCTCCAATTTTATTTCCTGGCTTAACTTCAGCAATGCCTAAATACATACATTTTTCTGTAACTTCACTAATTTTTTTGCTAGTGGAGAAGGTTCACCAACAAAAAAAGTTTTAGAAGTATCTCCATGATACCATCAAGAATTGGCGTCACATCAATATTAATAATATCCCCATCTTTTAAGACTTCTTTCTCATTAGGAATACCATGACAAATGACTTCATTAATAC
>NZ_LGSU01001381.1 GCF_002260545.1 Hydrocoleum sp. CS-953
TTCCTTCTTCCTTCTTTCTTCTTCCTTCTTCCTTCTTTCTTCCTTCTTGCTTCCTATTTTTTTATCTCAAAAATCTTTTTCAATAAATTAAACCAAAAATTAGCTCCCATAGATATTGCAATTCCACTAACTATCCAACCCAATAATCTTTTAAATCCTGCTAAATAAATAGATAATTGATTTCCATTTGTGTTATCGTTTTTCTGTTGACCCCAACCAATAGGTAGTTGTAACCTTTCTAAAGCTTGATTTACCTGAGCCTGAACTCCTTGTAGTTCTGTCTCATTCAGGTTATTATCAGCATTCTTGACTAACTGCTCAGAATAACTACTAATAGTTGTTCGTAGCAAAGAATCTTTTGATAAATTATTCATTATATATAATGTATCAACATTAGCAGCTATAGCAATAGTCAACCCAATCAAAAAAGCAACACCTCTAGAATTACGTTTGTAAACACCAGCAGCTCTTTCCATACCATTATCAAACCATATCTCAATTTCTTTATGAAACTGATGAAAAGCATCACCTGTTTCTCCAATTTTTGTAGTCGCTTGTTTCGCTAAAATATATAAACTTTTTTGCAAAGATTCAGGGAGTACATCAATCATATCCTTAATTTTTTTATATATCCTTCCCTTTTTACCTTCCAACTTTTCTTCCGCAGATTCTCCCATTTCTACCAGCTTTCCCCAGAACTTTAATAGATTAGAAAAACTTGGCTCCATATCAGCGATCAATACTTGTCTTTCCTGGGGATTTACTAATACTCGCCTGACTAAAGTCATTTGCCTACTAAATTCAGAATGGGATATTGCCGGCACATATTTTACAGTTGTTTTTGTATATAAATTTAGTCTATCTAATACTCGATCTAAGGTCAAATTTAAACTTGCTAAATGGTTTTTATAGTTGTGAGAAATTTGATGGAATTCTTGCACTAAATTCTTATATTCATCTTTAATCATCTCCTTTCTTTTGGGGCCTTCTAGATTCAATTCATATAAAATCTTCCTGATATTGNTGCCGGCACATATTTTACAGTTGTTTTTGTATATAAATTTAGTCTATCTAATACTCGATCTAAGGTCAAATTTAAACTTGCTAAATGGTTTTTATAGTTGTGAGAAATTTGATGGAATTCTTGCACTAAATTCTTATATTCATCTTTAATCATCTCCTTTCTTTTGGGGCCTTCTAGATTCAATTCATATAAAATCTTCCTGATATTGACTAGGGTTTTATTCAGAAAATCTTCTAATTTATATTCACTAATTGTTTGCATTGATTCTTTGATTTGTAAAGTATCAACTAAACTAGCAGCAAAAGCATTTGATGGAATAGTAGAAGGAGCAGTTTTTTCTGTACCAAAAATTTTTTCAATTCCAGTTATCGTGTGAATTAAACTACCAATACTTTGAACGATTTTCCGAAATCCTCTCTCTAATGGACCTTTACCACCACTAAAGTTAAGATTTTTGATTAATTGATTTTGATATAAAGAATTGGTTAGCTTTTTTGTTTTTTCTAATTGTGGATTTGATTGGGAACTATCGTTGTCAATATGAAGTTCCCCAGCAATTAATTCTTCAATTGATTTTTTTAAGTGGGTAGCTCGCCATTGCAAAAGTATTGTTATAATCCCTTGAATTTCACTAGCTAGTAAACTGAAACTAAGGTAAATAAAGATTAAACCAATGACAATATCTAAAATTATAGGAAAGTTCATGTTAACTTGATTACTGACTAAAAAATAATTTGACTCTAAATTACTAAAATTATAGGTTGTTTGTGCGTCAAAAAAGTATGGGAATTGTCATTTCAGTTATTAGTTATTAGTTATCAGTTATCAGTTATCAGTTATCAGTTATTAGTTAACAGTTATCAGTTGGCTAAAATGGTAAGTGACCACAAGTTGTCAAATGCCTTTCACAGTCTAAATTATAGCAGTAGATACGCACCATAGAAGTTTGGCACTAAATTAGCTGTGTCAGTCCAATAGAGCGACAGCCCGTGGCCCAGTTAAGGGGAGGTTTGATACCTTATTTCTCTAGTCTTCTAAGTATTTTTTCCTAGAAAGTTTAAATGATGATTGAATGTCCGATGTTTGGCCATGATAGAACTTCATAACTATGAAAAAACTACTACAGCGGTTTTCATTTCATTAGATCACAGTAGGGACGTTCCATGGAACGTACCTACAAGGTTTTGGTTGTGACGATGTGGTTGATCAATCTGAAAAGCGCTGCAAAGGAAGTTAATGGTACTATGGTTGAGTTTACTAACAAACTTTTACCTAAACTTTTGATACTCTATACTATTGGCAACAAATTCAGCCTAAAGAAATTCCTACGCTTCTACAAATTTATAAGTCAAACAGGACAGGAAAAACAAATAATTTATACTATAAATACCTGTTAAATTTTGATAAATTATTTTGACAAATAGTATTAAATATTTTAGTGATATCTAAATAATTATGGGGATTTAACTGTTAAAAATATTCAACCGATATAGATGAAAAAAAACAATATTAAACTACTACTTAAAAATCAATGGTTTCACCTAATAATATTATTATGTTGGCTGGCAATAGGGATTATACTCCGCAGCACAAATTTAGCTGAAAAATCTGCCTCATCAATCGAAATTGCTACATTAGGTTATAGCTTGGGGCATAGTTTTTTTGACCTACCATTAGATCGAGTGATAACCCTTAATCAATTACTCTCACCCTTGCAATTTGAGTCAAATTCTACTCCCACCGATGTAATTCATCAGCTACTCAATGAGGATACTCATCCTCCACTCTATTTTGTACTCAATCATTTATGGTTTAACTTATTCAGCACTGATGGAGAAATAGTTTCTCTCTGGGTAGGGCGATCGCTCAGTGCTATTTTCGGAGTAGCTGCTATTCCGGCAATTTTTGCCTTGGGTTGGTTGGCATTTTCCCCATTAGTAGGTCATATAGCAGCAGCATTAATGGCTATTTCTCCTTATGGTATTTACCTCGCCCAAGAATCTCGCCATTACACATTAACAATTTTATGGATTATTGCTTCTATGACTTGTTTGATAGCAATAGTACCCTATCTCAAAAAACACAGGATAATTCCAATTTGGTTGGGATGTCTTTGGGTTGCTATCAATAGTTTAGGAATTGCCACCCATTATATTTTTCTCTTGGTGTTAGCTACAGAAGGATTAGTTATTGGAGGTTTTTGGTTGAGAGATATGCAAAACCGATTTCAAAGTTATTGGTGGCGAATTTATCTGGTTGCTCTGGGAACGTTTATTGGTTGTTTGGTTTGGTTACCTGTAGTAGTAGGCGCTGCCAATAATCAACTTACTGGGTGGATTTCAACTAGCTTCGATCTTGATGAAATTTGGCATCCTATCCCTCGTTTGTTAGCTTGGATATTGACAATGGTGTGGCTTTTGCCCATTGAAGGAACAAGTTTGTTTGTAACTATTTTATCTGGAGTCACCCTTTTAGTTGCCTTATTTTGGGTTGCTCCTTATTTATGGCGAGGGTGGAAAGCACAAATGAATGATATTGAAAACCGTTTATCTTTTCAGGTTTTTGTCAGTTTTTTTGTGGTGGCGATCGCTTTATTTTTGGTAATTATCTACGGTATGGGTAGGGATTTATCTCTTGCTGCTCGCTATCATATTGTTTATTTTCCTATTGTCATTATTTTATTAGCTGCAATATTGGCAAAATGTTGGCATAATTCGGAAAATCAGACAGAGGTAGAAAAAGTTTTTTCTGACAAAGAGACAGGTAAAATAAAAAAGGAAGGAGGAATAAAAAAAGATTTGATTATTACTTCTGCTACAAGTATAATTGCTTCTACCTTAAAACCGATTAACAAAAGAGTTGTAATTGTAGTTTTATTAATAGGTTTATGCGGTGGATTAACGGTAATCAACAATTATGGCTATCAAAAGTCACGCCGTGCTGATCTTCTAGTTGAGATGATTAAAACACAATCTAAATCCCCACTTTTAGTGGCTACAACTTATCAAACTCATGCAGAAATTCGTGCTTTAATTGCACTTGGTCTGGAGCTGAAACGCCAAGAATATCAAAACAATATCTCCGATTTTTTTCAACCTAAATTTCTATTATCTAAAAGACAAGAAAATCAAAGATTAACTCCTGATTCAACTTTAGCTAAATTTCTCTCTCAAACATCACGACCTATAGATTTATGGGGAGTTAATTTTAAGGTAGAATCAAGTGATTTAGAAGCTTTTAATTGCCGGAAATATTCTGGCAAAAAATCTAATATTAATGGTTATCGTTATAGGTTGTATAATTGTCGTTAATTTTATTTATGTCATAATTTTAAGTCTATCAAATCTTACTTTTAGATTTTGACTAGGGTTTGGAGACCAAACCCCTACGATAAAATCTTAAAACCTATGGGCGTATAGGTTGTGACAAATCAAATAGGATTGCTATATAACTACTAAATCTTTGTAATTCTCTCTCCTCCTGACTCCTGACTCCTCCTGACCTTATCTTTTTTTATTTCAGATGATTAATTTATCTCCAAAACGAGTTCTTAAATTCTTAATATGTATTATTATTGGCTTGAGTATTACGAGTATTATAGGACAGTTTTTTGAATATTATACCCAGCATGATTCTCAAGAACTAATTGATAAACTCAACGTAGATGGAGAATATACTATTCCTTCGTTATTTTCCTCTTTTAGTTTACTTTCTTGCTCAGTTCTGTTGGGGTTTATTTCCCGTAAAAAACGGCAAAATAATGATAAATATACTGGCAAGTGGATAGGCTTATCTGTTATATTTTTCTATCTGGCACTTGATGAAACAATTAGCTTACATGAACAGCTAATTCATCCTCTGCGAAAACTACTGAATGCGACGGGAATATTTTATTACACTTGGGTAATTCCAGGATTAATATTAGTTATTGCTGTGACATTGATTTATTGGAAATTTGTTCAGGCTCTACCTCCAAAAATTAAATATCTATTTTTTCTATCTGGAATATTTTATGTTGGAGGTGCAATTGGCATGGAAATGATTAATGGATATTACTCTTATTTATATGATAGTGAGATGTTTGTTTATGAAATATTGGTAACAATTGAAGAATTTTTTGAGATGTTAGGAGTTGTTGTATTTATTTATGCACTTTTGTCCTATCTAAAATTAGAGAGTTGAATGCTTACTTTTTTCTTCCTTATTATACCAATTTGAAGAAATAGTGTTACAAATAGTTCCAAACTTTTAGATGTCAAATAATTTCCTGTAGGGGCGAATGGCCATTCGCCCCTACGACTTCCGCGAAACCGTATTACTTTTTCTTAATTCAAGTTTTATTCAATGAAATTTAAAATCACAATTTCCCCTTTTAATGTTGCTAAATACTTAACCTTTGGCATAATATTCTTAACTATATGCAGCATCGCTATTCAGATAGGCAAATACGTTTTTGATTACCGCGAACCCTGGACAAGAATATTTAACCTTGACCGAGAAATGAATATTCCCACTTGGTATTCAGGTTTAATGTTAGTATCTTGTGGATTAATTATTCGTGGCATTTTTTCTATCAAAAAATCAGAATCTGACCGTTGGTGGCGACAGTGGCGAACTCTCTCAATTATCTTTTTTATATTAGCATTTGATGAAATAGCTAGTATCCATGAAATTTTGATTATTGATGATTTAGCAGATGCTTTAAATCTTCCTAGTTTTTGGCATTCTGTCTGGGTAATTCCCGGAACAATTTTAGTTGCTATTTTTATCTGGAAATATTGGAAATTTATTCTTTATTTACCAAAGCAGTTAAAACGATATTTCATAATTGCTATTACTGTGTATGTAGGTGGTGCATTGGGTATGGAAATGGTTGGAAGTTATTATGATGGAATTGATGGTCAGCAAAATTTAGTTTATGCAATGTTAGCTACAATAGAAGAAGTAATGGAAATGATGGGATGTGTGATTTTTATCTATGGGTTATTAACTTATTTAGGTGAGTTAAGTCCAGGAATACAAGTTAACTTTCAGATTAAAAATAATAGGATATAGCGTTATATAAAATCCAGTAGTTTTGGTATAAAAAAGCAGAGAAACCGGGTTTGTCTAAAATGCCCTTGTAGGGACGTTGCATGGAACGTCCCTACTGTTGACGTCCAACAAACCCGGTTTCTTATAACTCCGATTTATCGGAAACCGTAGTCAACGGATTTGATATTCCTCTTCAGAAACCGGGTTTATCAAGAAAATTTCCCGATCTGAAAATAATTAAGGCAATAAACCCGGTTTCTTGTCTACCATAGACTACGGTAGGGGCGAATGGCCATGTGCTAACGCAAAGCTCCGCTTTATATGTCGCGCAGCGTTAACGGAGTTGTGCGATAGCGAAACGCCCCTACAGGGTTTTGCTTGTGACGTGAGGTCATCAATCTGAAAACGTTGTAGGTGCATGATTCCTCAACAGCAGAAAACGGGTTTATCAATACCCTAATATCAATAACAACAATTAGGGCAATAAACCCGTTTTCTTGTATTTATAATTATTCAACCAGACATAATATAACTATCAAACCAACTGATAACTCTTGCACCAACATCTCGCAAACTTTTCTGTGACCAACCTCCTGAATAATGACCTTCGCGATCGTAAAGTCGCATCTCTACCGTCTTACCCAAACGCCGTAACCCACTAAACACCTCTGATGCTTGGGATGCTTCACCGGGTTCCCCTGTACCGCTAATTAACAATACCGGGGTCTCAACCCGATCCAAATAAAACAACGGTGAATTCTCAATATAAGTATCGCGCTTTTCCCACAAAGACCCTCCCATGCGACCTTGAGCTGTTTCTGCCCAATCTATCCATCTACTTTTACCATGACTCATCAGAATACCGTAAAAGCTAGTCATATTATAAACTCCAGCACTTGTAACCGCCGCCTTAAACCTGTTAGTCTGAGTCAGCAACCCTAACACACAGTAACCACCATAACTCTGACCTATCACACCGACTCTCTCTGAGTCAACAATACCCATATCGACTAACAAATTAATTGCTGGCAAAACTAAACCAGGCAGTTGTCGCATCGGGTCGCGGTTTAACATTGGCATATCCGGGCACAAATAAGCATAACCACGGCTGGCAAACAATTGAGGATGCTGGTGTCCGCTCCAACCAAAATCAAAATTGTTTAAGAAACAAGAATTATTAACTCCACCATAGACATTAACAATTAAAGGTAACTTTTGCCTCTCCACATAATTTTGTGGCAGCATTAACGCACCGAAACATTCACTACCATCATACCCCCGCCATGAAATTAATCGACTTTTGCCAAAAGCAACCTCACTTAAATCAGGGTTAGGCACAAATAATTGTTTTGTTTCTTTGTCTTTATCAGTAACACAGCAAATTTCTGCGGGAGTGTCTGCTGTTTCCAAGGCAAAATACAAATCTCCATTATTTCCCATTTCTGTTGACAAGGCATCAGCGGTAAAGTTCTGAGCATCCTCAAATAAAATAGTATTTTCTCCAGTTTCTATATTCAAAAATGCTAACCCAGAATTGAGAGTTTGCGGGTTTCGGAAAGCAAGTGGTATTTTATTGTTATCCCACAGAGTACATAAATTGAATAATGGTCGTTGTATCCAGTAGAGAATTTCCATATCTGAATTTACAGTCAAGTTACGACAACTACTTCCCTCTGTCGCCGTTATCCAAACTCCACTAGATGTCAAACAATAAATTTCTTTACCATCCTGACTCCATCGAGGTGTTTCATAATTTTGTCCTAAATTTGGAGTCTCTGTATTAGACAATTTTCTGGTTACATTAGTGCCATCAGCAGATACAACAAAAAGCTCTCCCTCGTCTGTTTGCTCCTCTACTGATAATGCTACTCTTTTGTGAGTAGTGTAAGCAATGTATTGACTATCAGGAGACCAACTGAAACTTACAGCATAAGTTTGAGGAATATTACTCGCAACTGTTATTGGTGGGGAGCTATCTGTGGGAAGTACAACTAAGTCATAGAGAGTCCAGTGGTGAGTATTGTTAACTTCCCGCTTGACTGCTTTGAGTAGAGCAATATTTTTGCCATCGGGTGAAATTCGCCAACTACGAAATGGCAAGTTTTGGGCGAGTAACTTTTGTTCTCCACTATTAATATCGAAAATTACTAGGTCTCCTGAAAGCCATGACAATAAATCACTTTCTGCTTCTTGTTGCTCGGAGTTTTCTATGGTAGGATCGAATGAAAATACTGAAACATTAGATATTTTCGAGGAGTCTGCTACCGAGTTTTTTGTTGTTTGAACTTGTAAAACTACTGCTTGGTTATTAGGCATCCATTGAGGTACTGCACAACCAAATATTTCATAACCACCATAGATTTTACTAATTTGAGTATTGGCAAAAATTTGAATTTGACCATTTTGGCGATGCCAAATTCCTAAACTTACGCGATCGCCATTTAATAGATATGCTGCCAGAAGTTTTCCATCGTCTGACCATCTTGGTGACATACTTTTGCTGTTACCAAATGGTGTGACAACATTACCATTAGTTGTATCAATAATTTTGACCTGACTTGCTGCTAAGTTTTGGGGAATACTATTTTCTTGAGTATTCATGGAAGAGGGAAAATCTCGTTCTCCAGACTCTAGAGTTATTGCGAGATACTTGCCATCTGGAGATAGATGAAATGGAACTCTGCTAGGAATGTATTGCAAAGTTATTAGTTTGTCGATAGTCAATGGTTGTAAATTTGGCATTTGTTCTCAAATTATTCTATACAGGACTTACGCAAAATACTAAATAATGCACCACCCGTAGGGGCGAATGGCATTCGCCCATACTAAATACAGCGGTACTGCGTAAGTCCTGTCTATAGAACCCCTGAAGGGATCTATTTAAAATTATAGATTGAGGGTAGGGGAGTAGGGGAGTAGGGGAGATGGTTTAAATTCTACCTTTTTTCTATATTCTCCCTCTCCTGACTCAAGAGCCAAAAACCCTTATCTTTGCGCAGATACGCTTAGGGCTTCTATAGTAATGGTATAGCCTACAAGTAGTAATTCAAAAAATTAAGTTGACAAGTAAATAGGTCTTGCTGATTAAATCTCAAAGCATTCACAGATAAAAGTAACTACCTTTTTGAAGTAGAAAAAAGTGCTAGGGTTTTCGGTGCTTGAAGCTCAAAAAGTTGGTATAGATGAGCAGGCAAGATTCTATCTTCCCACAGCTTTGCTGAATTCAGGGATGAATAGTGGGATAGGCATCCTGCCTGTCCGAAAATATCAGAAACGAGCAATATGCCCATTCCACAAAACCATTAAAATCATCCCGCATTTATGCAACGCTCTCACCACACTCCCCACACTCCCCACNTTTCGGTGCTTGAAGCTCAAAAAGTTGGTATAGATGAGCAGGCAAGATTCTATCTTCCCACAGCTTTGCTGAATTCAGGGATGAATAGTGGGATAGGCATCCTGCCTGTCCGAAAATATCAGAAACGAGCAATATGCCCATTCCACAAAACCATTAAAATCATCCCGCATTTATGCAACGCTCTCACCACACTCCCCACACTCCCCACTTAAGGTGCCCACTTAGGATTAAAACCAGTTAGAGGTAATTCCTCTGGTTGTAGTTTCCATGGAGAATCATCTTCTGGCATTTTTGAGTCTAAAGGTAACATCCATAGACGACTAATTTGTCTATTTGTTTCAGTATTTTCTTCTGATTCCTCTTTGTTAGAAATTGTCACCATTTGGTCAAATAATAATGCTAAACCATCTGGTGATAAATCCAGATGAATTTCCCTTTGATTTGGCAAAATAACTAAGGGTCTTAAAAAATTTCTCTTAATATCAAATGCAGCAATATAAGGTTTTTCTTGATATTGTGTAGTATCCTCTACTACTTGGGTTAATAAGCAATATAAAATAGTTTTATTCTGGTCAAATTCGGCACTAAGAATATTACCATAAGGACGAGTCCGTAATATTTCTCTCTCCTCACCTTGATTAGTGACAATATATAGGGATCTTGTGCCATCTTGATTATATTTTACCATTGTTGCCATCGAACCATCTGGAGCAAAACTCAATACCGTTCCAAACTTTGGTAAAAATATTAAATCTCCTGAATCTGTTTCTGGATTTATTGCCAAAATAGAAGTTCCTTTCCCTTGTAAAATTACTAAGCTCTTGCTATCTGGGGTAATTAAAAAGTCTCCACCTTTTTGAATTATTCCATCTTTATTTGTTAGTTGTCTTGCTTCTTTTCCTAATTCTAATACCCAAGGACCTGCATCCGATACATCTTTTCGATTTACTCGTTGAATTATAATTATCTTACCATCAGGAGATAGGTCAAATTTCAAGTTTTGGTATTTTGAATTATCCAGAACTTTTTCAATTTTACCTACCGGTTCTCTAGCATCTTGTTTTTCTGTAGGGGATTGAGAATTAACACCAGTTGTTACAGTATATATTTTTTGTTCTAAAAGACTTGTAACTTCATTTTGCCTTTCTACTGCTGAAAATAAAATCTTTTTTCCCTCTGGAAAAAACTTAAACTCTAATACTTCTAGATTTTGAGGAGTGATCAATATTGGCTGTTGCTCTATAGTCAAATTAATTAATACTAACCGACCTTTTTCTTGACCTTGAAAACCTATATAAGCAAATGCACGATCGCGACTTTGAAATGAACTTTGAAACGGCTGCATTACCTCCCCTTGATCTAGTCCATAAAACCTTTCTTTTGCCTCAGATAATTTTACTGTATATTGATTACCATAGGGAGCAGGTTCTAAAATAGTATAAGCCATTCTGCGACCTGCCCAACTCACTTTTCCTGGTAAAGGTGGTTCAATTTTTAAGTTTTTCTCAACCGTAGCATGATTCATTGGTCGATTAAAATTTAGGATAAAAGCTGTATCTTCAGCTCCTATTTTTTTATCTTGCCAACTAAAATCTCTAACTTTTGGAGCAGTATTGCCTGCACCTAAAAATAATACGCAAATTAACAAGGTTAGACCGATAATTAAACTAATAGCAACTCGGTCAAGAGGTTGTCGTAATTCTTGTAAAATTATGTCTTGAGCTTCGCGAAATAGATGATTAATTTTTTGGCTGAAATTTACCATAAATTTTACCCTTACATTCCACAGATAATACTAGGATTTTATATCATAGCAAATCCACTTGACTAAAATTATATTTCATTAATGGAGTAAGCATTCAGCTATTGGCGTTGATAAATGCGTAATGCTTTTATTTTAAATATCTATGAAAAAACTATAGTTGTACAGTTTATAAATATTGAAGAGCATTACCTAATCACCAACCCCGGAAATGTACATATTTCCCGAAAGCTGATAGCTGATAGCTGACAGCTGAATGCTTACNTTAATGGAGTAAGCATTCAGCTATTGGCGTTGATAAATGCGTAATGCTTTTATTTTAAATATCTATGAAAAAACTATAGTTGTACAGTTTATAAATATTGAAGAGCATTACCTAATCACCAACCCCGGAAATGTACATATTTCCCGAAAGCTGATAGCTGATAGCTGACAGCTGAATGCTTAC
>NZ_LGSU01001382.1 GCF_002260545.1 Hydrocoleum sp. CS-953
ATGGGGAGATGGGGAGATGGAGAGATTCGTATATTTGCAGAATTTTTTGTATTTAATATAAGAATAATTTTACTTAATAGACTTCTCCAAAAATGACCAATAAAATCAATTATTATCCATAACAAGACTTACGCAGAGGTGCTATATATAGAGTCAAAAAACTATATCGTTATAGTTTTGAACACTATATACATGGTCTTTGCGTAAGTCCTATATAAATCAGGACTTACGCAAAGCATCTATAAATTGTGTTTTTCGTAGGGCCAATTTCCTAGGTCATGCTCCGCAAACATGAATTGCTCCTGCGGATAGCGTCTCTGCGTAAGTCCTATAAATTATAAATTACCGAATTATTAATTATTAATAATTAATAATTAAATAATTCGCGCCTTGAAGCCTCCCCTTGGATAGGGAAAAAAAGCGGTCGTTTCGCTTCGCGACATGAATTGCTCGCATTCCGTCAGGATGGGATGGCGTTTTGCTTCGCAACATATAAAGCGGAGCGGCTCTGCATTCTTCGGGTCTCCTTCCCTCCGGGACGCTAAACGCCATATCCAATCGACCAAGAGAAGAAATCATATTTCCTGATATTCAATTAAGAACGGTTTTAACGGCTAGGTAATTATCAATTAATGAATCTCCCCTATTCCCTGTTCCCTGTTCCCTGTTCCCTCTTTTATGGAGATGTCTAATATGCTAAATCAAAATTACTTAAAACCAGGTGACTTACTACAAGTTATTTCACCTAGTGGTTGTCTGCGAGAGTTAGATGCTTTTAACAAAGGAGTAGCAATTTGGCGATCGCGTGGTTATCAAGTAGAACTGACCCCTAACTACGATAAGCAGTGGGGTTATTTAGCAGGTACAGATGAAAGTCGCTGTGGTCAATTAGCAGAGGCTATTAATAATAAAAATATTCGTGGAATTCTCTGTGCTAGGGGTGGTTATGGTGCTGCTCGCTTACTGGAAAATTGGCAATGGCCATCAATACCTACACCTAAATGGTTGATTGGTTTTTCTGATATTACAGCCCTACTATGGACATTTAGCAAAAAAGATTTTACCTGCGTTCATGGTCCATTATTGACTACCTTATCTGCTGAACCAGAGTGGTCAATTCAACGACTATTTGATTTGGTAGAGGGTCGTCCCTTAGAACCTTTAAAAGGAAAGGGTTGGGGTGGTGGTCAAGCAAAGGGCTATTTAATGCCTGCAAATTTGACTGTTGCTACTCATTTATTGGGTACTAAGTATCAACCAGATTTGACTGGGACAATTTTAGCTTTAGAAGATGTGAATGAAGCTCCTTACCGGATTGACCGAATGTTGACCCACTGGCGCATGGCTGGTGTTTTCCAGCAGGTTAAAGGTATAGCTCTGGGGCGGTTTAGCCAGTGTTCTCCTGGACGAATGGAGCGTACTGAGTTTACTGTGGAGGAAGTATTGCGCGATCGCTTGGCTGACCTAAATATTCCTATTGTCTCCGATCTTCCCTTTGGCCATGATGGCTCCAATGCAGCTCTCCCTCTAGGAGTAGAGGCCAATCTTGATGGAGACCGAGGTATTTTGGAAATTGTATCAAATCCGGTAGTATAGGTATAAAAAAGCCCAGAAACCGGGTTTGTATCAAATACCCTTGTAGGGACGTTGCATAAGGGCGTCCCTACCATTAACCTCCAACAAACCCGGTTTCTGATATGACTTCCGTGAAGAGGGGATTTGATATTATCAGGAAGTAATACTATGTCCGATTGAACGCTTATAATTTAAGATAGTAGGGGAGTAGGGGAGTAGAGGAGTAGGGGAGTAGGGGAGTAGGGAAGTAGGGGAAAAATTAAAATATATCCTCTTGATAGCCAAATATTTTATTTATACCTAATCATCCGGACATGATATAAGAATTAGACAGATATTGATAATTAGGGTTGGCTGAATAAATATCAAAGCATTAACTGGTATTGGTTTTAGCCTTTTTAAGTCCTGAAAAAGTACCTAATTTTTGACTGTTGTTGTCTCAAAATAGTAAAGTTTTGACCATATCTGTCAGAAAATCTGGGTAGTCCTACATAGTAATGGTGAAGATATTTGTAATTTTTCCCCACACTTCCCACATTTCCCACACTTCCCACACTCTCTCTACCATTACTATGCACCACCACCAAAATCTGGCCTTAGTAGACAGTCTAAACTGTTCCCTGTTCCCTGTTCCCTATTCCCTTGCCTTACTAGCAGACTTATTCAGCAAGCCCTAATTATAGCGGTTTTCACTTCATGACTACAAAACTTCTTCCTTATTACTGGGTTTAATATCCCGATGAATAATAGGTGGTTGACGACTATGCACATAATCTAAAATTTTTAATAGCTCTTTGGCGATCGCTTTAATATCATTTTCGCTAAAGGTACGACCAGACTGTATCCAGTCGGACAAAGATTTAGCCTCAATATAAGTTTGAACTAGGGCAAAACCTTTTCCTAACTCCATCTCCACATCAAAGTAATCCAGGTATTCAGGAATGGCGGGATGTTCGATAAATTTCAGCACTTCAGCTTTCCGTTCAAACAGTTTCAGATGTTCCCAAGTAAAGTCGGAGCTAAATAACAACAACTTAACCACAACCAAGGAATCTGTTTGTAAGTCGTTAGCCAGAAAAGTTCTACGACCAGTTTGAGTGCCAAGTACAGATTGGATGCGATAGCGATCGTGTCAAATTTGACCTATGAATTGTTCCATCGCTTTTGCTGTTAATTTAGCTATTTGGACTGGTTGTTTATCCGATCTCAAATCCGTTGGCTTCCGAGTAATATAGCACTACGCATTCAGGGCAAGGACATTTATAAATTCTAAAACCCCTTAACAGTCTACTGTTCCCTGTTCCCTATTCCCTATTCCCTATTCCCTAGCGCTATATAATTCCGTAGATCGTCATACAATGGGTAAGGGCGAATGGCCATTCGCCCCTAACATATAGACTCGGATCTTTGAATACTGAATAACACCGATGCTACCGAATTTGATATGATACCAAATTTAGTTATTTGACTTTCAGTATGACAAAATTAAACGAAATCTTCTGATAAAACTCAGTAGTAAAATTTTTCCTATCTTTTTTTGCTATTCTTAGGCTTGACATTATACTCCTGCAAAAGTATAGTTATAGATTTGGATTAACTCATACTATCTTGAAAATAATGGTTATCATTAGACCAGAATTACAAATTTTAGTGTAAGGTTCTTGGTTACTGATTTAAAGATATGCTCTAATCTATAAAATATTCTCTATTCCTATAGGCACTGACTATGAAGATAGATCGTCAAATACAAAATCTAAATTATGAAATCTTATAGTGACTAAAACATAAGGTCTCCTGTCCCTTTGAGGGGGATGAAAAAAATAAACTTCAGTATTTCAAGCCTTTGACTTTCCTGCCGAATGCTGCGCAAACAGCCAGAGGAACTGATAACTGATAACTGATAACTGATAACTGATAACTGATAACTGAAAAGACATCTGGCACCTGAAAAATGACTAATCAACAAACTCTCAGGCGGAAACTCTTAGACTTAGACAACGGTAACTACAAAGCCTACAGAGACATTCAAGGTAGTTACGAATTTCCTGACTTTACCCTAATAATTGACTATGTTCAGGGAGACCCCTTTGCCGCCCCTAGTAAGCTTCGGGTACAGGTGCCTTATACAGTTGCTGGCTTTCCTCCAGAACTTTATAACAATCCTATTCGGGAAATGGCCTTACGAGATTTCCTGACTCGCAAATTTGACAGACTGGCCTACGAAGTTAGTGGACGTCGTGGGACTGGCAAAAGTGGGATGATAGCTATTACGAAAATGGGGCAGGAAGTTCTAGAACGAACATCAGTATACCTAGTTAAGATTGCCCCCCCGGCTCCCAAACCTGCTCCTGGTGAAAACCCAGCTTTACAAAGGGCAAAACCAATAAAATTAGGCAATCAAAAGGGTGTAGAAGTCCGATTAGTAGTAGGATTACCTGCTGGTGGCCGTCGGATTTTAGGTAGGCAAGCGGCAGAGATGCTTTGTGATGATATCCCCTATATTGTTCACCGGAGTCTAAAGTATGAACAATTAGATGCTGATGCTTGTCGCCGTCATGTAGAAACTGTAGAAGATACAGATTGGTTACGGAAACAGTTGCCAGAAAAAAATTTAGTGGCTTTTGTGGCTAATGGGGCAATTTTACCCCGTCGGAGTGGGGTTGACGATCGCCCTTTATCTTCTGATGAAGTAGTACCATTTAAGTCTCCCTCTTCTCTAGAAGTAGAGTTTGAATGTCCCAATCAAGGTAAAATTTCTGGTATGGGAATTCCTCAAGGGGTGACATTAATTGTTGGTGGTGGTTATCATGGTAAGTCCACTCTGCTGAAAGCAATTGAAAGAGGGGTTTATAATCATGTTCCTGGTGATGGACGTGAATTTGTGGTGACAGATGCGACAGCAATTAAAATTAGAGCGGAGGATGGTCGTAGTGTTGCTGGTGTAGATATTTCTCCTTTTATTAATCAGTTGCCTCAAGGTCGTTCGACTACTCAGTTTACTACTGAAAATGCTAGTGGTAGTACATCCCAAGCTGCAAATATTATGGAAGCTTTGGAGGCGGGTTTAGGAAATAATAGTAAGTCTGAAGAAACTGAAACTACAGAAACTGCAACGACTTCTACTCCTCCTGTGTTATTAGTGGATGAGGATACAGCAGCTACTAATTTTATGATTCGCGATCGCCGAATGCAAGAACTTATTACTAAGGAACAGGAACCAATTACCCCTTTTATTGATAAGGTACGACAGTTATATACTGATTATCAAGTCTCAACTATTTTAGTTATGGGTGGTAGTGGTGACTACTTTGAGGCAGCAGATAAAGTTATTGCGATGGAAAATTTCCAAGTACAAGAAGTTACGGAGAAAGCTAAGGAGATCGCTGAAAAATACACCACTGGTCGTACTGCTGAAGGCGGTGAAAAATTTGGTGAAATTCGAGCGCGAATACCACTACCAGCAAGTTTAGACCCCAGTCGGGGGCGACGAGATGTACGTTTAAAAGTGCGAGATGTTGATGAAGTGGTGTTCGGAAGTGAAGATGTTGACCTTTCTGCTGTGGAGCAATTGGTAAGTAAAGACCAACTAAGGGCAATTGGTGCCGCTATGGTTTATGCTAAAAAACAATATATGGATGGTAATCGGACTTTATTAGAAATTATTGATGCTGTTATGGCAGATATTGAATCTAAGAGTTTGGATGTTTTAGTTCCTTTTCCACAAGGAGATTTAGCTTTCTTCCGACGGTTTGAGTTGGTTGCAGCAATAAATCGTCTGCGAACTTTGGCAGTTAAATAATAGTGTTAGGTGCAGGTCAAAATTCAAAGTTCAAAAGTAATTTATGACCAGAAAATCAGGTTAATAGCCTCCCCTAATAGGGACAGGACTTACGCAAAGGTACTATATATAGAGTTAAAAAACTATAACGTTATAGTTTTGAACACTACATAGATGGTCTTTGTGTAAGTCCTAAGGGAATGAAAAAATCAACTTGAGTATTTCAAGCCTTCCTATTCGGTGGAGGTACTGATAACTGTTAACGCAGTTCCTCCGGAGGAGGCTAACTGAAATGACTGAGTTTTGGGTTAAGAAGCAATCTCAGGGGTGATGTGAGATTGCTTTCTTCCACTCTGTTGCAGTGGCAATGACTTTACAGTGCTTTTGAGAAGAATTTATAACAAGCTCTTGATTAATTCGTATTGTATGAATATCTTTTAAATCGTTACGAACCTGAACGAAAATTATATTTAGCTATTCCAGAAGAAGTACGTCAATCAGTTTTTGAAGAAGAGGCTGGAATAGTATTAATAGAAGATTGAATATTACGTCTTTTGAGCTTTAATCCCACTCAAGAGGTAATTGTCAAATCAATATCCTAAATATTGAACTAAAGCAAGCAATTCTCAAAGTCTTACAAGACTATATCTAATATATTGGGAATGATCCAGAAACTCAAATTAAATTAATCATAGATGAAATTCATAATCATTACTTACTGATAGAAATAGGTTGGCAAAGTAGTAGACGAATTTATAGAACTTTAATCCATCTCGACATTATCAAGGAAAAAATTTGGAGACGAAAAGATTGTACAGAAGAGGGTATTGCTAATGAAATTGTTAATTTAGGTATATCTCATAAGCAAATTGTACTTGCCTACAAAACACCTGAGCGACGCAATATTAATGATTTCGCTGTTTATTAACATCGTAGGGGTTTGGTCTCCAAACCTCTACACTTTTCGCAAGTCATTACTAATAACTGAATTAACCCATCCTTGCTAATACTCCCCTCTATTTGTGAGACTAAACCTCTGCTTTAAATCTTTTGAAAACTGGTTTAATTTCATAACCAATAGCTTCTGAAATTAGCTTACATTCTTCTGGAGTAACAAATTTTCTGACATATTCAGGAAATTTTTCTGGGATGTAAGTTTCTTCTAGCCACTGATGAAATTCTCCCAATAATTTATAGGGATAAATATTAGCAAGCTGTTCACCTCTTGTATCTGGATAATGGTGAATATACTGTTCAAAATCTGTTTTATATCCATTCTCTCTTAACCAGTTACACCAAGTTTTACCCACTGAAATATCAATAGTTGCTCTATCATGTAAAGGAACATTTTTAGATTCCAAATTCCTCATTAATTTACCAATTTCTTCAAAGATACACCATTTATTTCAGTTCAGTTTTCTGTTCAAATAACTTTAAGCGTTCGTACCAAACACGTTGGTAAGGATGCAAATTTATAGGTTCCTGAGTAGCAGGTTTTTGACCTGCGAAAAGCCATTGCTCAACCCACTCAGACACCATCATTTCAAATTCAGGTGAGAGCCACATAGCAAAAGAAACAGCAAGCTTAGGATGAATCCAAACTTCTCGATTTTTACCAAAAAATTAAGGTATAAAGCCTCTCCATTCATGGATAAAAAAGAAAAAGAATCATTTTAGCCAATCCTCTTTTTTATAAGAAGAGGTAATTCTCAATTCTCAATTCTCAATTCTCAATTCTCGATTCTTGAACAAAAAATGAGGGCATGCGCCTCCCCTTGGATAGGGGATGAAAAAATATTTAACTCAGTATTTCAAGCCTCCGAATTTAGTCGGAGGTTCACTGATAACTGATAACTGATAACTGATAACTGAAATGACCTTCTCCTTTTTTTTCCACAAGCTGATAAACCTCAAGTTTTGTTTTATCGGATAAAAGCTCTACATATTCATTTGTTCTATCCTTTTCAAACCAGCTATTGGGGTTTCTATACTTTCCTGTTTTACTTGTATATGCTCTCGCTAATTTAGTTGCATTAATATAGCCATCAGAATTGCGCTGAGTAACTACTAATTCACCAAAAGGGTATTCAATGTAGTCCATTCTAATTTATTTCTTTTTCAATAATTTATTCAATTTAAAAAGTAGCATTTTGTTATAAGAAATATAAAACAAATTGAGTGGCATTTTCCGAACTAAAAAGTTCGTCAACCACTAAATCACAGAATAAATTTTTGTTGTAAAATACTATGAATTTTGACTAGATTTTTGGGGTTGGTGATTAGGTAATGTTCTTCAATATTTGTGAACTCTATAACTATAGTTTTTTCATAGATATTTAAGACAACAGCATTACCCATTTACTAATGCCATATTTTTTAGCTTATTCTTGCCAATACTTCCCTCAACACATCCCCACTTACCTTATCTGTCACTGTTACTACTCCTACTCCAGTCGGTAAGACAAACCTCACTTTACCTGCTTTTACCTTTTTATCCGTCTGTAAAGAAACCAAAATCTCCTCAATATCTAACCCACTCGGTAACTTTGTCGGTAAACTAGCTTTTTCTATCAAAGCTAACTGACGGCGATCGCTCTCTTCATCCCACATTCCTGACTCTACCGCTAACCGACTCGCAGCAACCATCCCAATACCTACCGCCTCCCCATGAGTCACCACAGTATAACCAGTCAAACTTTCCACAGCATGACCAACAGTATGACCGTAATTCAAAATTGCTCTTAACCCCGACTCTTTCTCATCTTTTGCTACCACATCTGCCTTACTTTGGCAAGACCTAATCAAAATTTCCTCTAATAACCCTGGTGTTAAATTATTAATTTCATCAAGACCATGACTATTCTCCATCTGAGCAAATAATTCGGCATCCCAAATTACTCCATATTTAATTACTTCTGCCATCCCTCCCCGAAATTCTCGCACAGGTAAAGTCTTTAATACCTCTGGGTCAATTAATACTAACCGTGGTTGATGAAAAGCACCGATAAGATTTTTACCTTGAGGATGATTAACTCCCGTTTTTCCACCAATAGCAGCATCCACCATCGCTAGAAGAGAAGTCGGAACTTGCACCACATTCAAACCCCGCAACCAAGTCGCAGCAGCAAACCCAGTCATATCCCCAACCACTCCACCACCAAGAGCAACCATTGTCGAAGAGCGTTCCAGACGGTGTGCTAAAGCTGCATCATAAATATTGTGAAGAGTTTCAGGAGTTTTATATTCTTCTCCTGCGGGGAGAATGCAGTGAGAGACATCAAAACCTACTTGTTGGAGTGAGGCGATCGCTCTTTCGCCATAATGAGCAAATATTTCTGGGTTAGAAACTAGCAAGACTTTTTTGCCCAGGTTAAGGGGTTGCATCTTTGGGCCAAGTTGGTCAAGGTTGCCAGGAGCGATTGTTATCTCATAGGATTTTTGGGGAAGTTGAACGGTTATTGATGCCATGAGTAATTTAGGACTTTGCTATTTTTAACAATAAATATTAGACTTAATTTTATAGTTTTATTTGCCGTTTTGGAGAAAAGTTAATGACTGTTGAAGGAATTATTGCTTTTTTTGTTTTATTTGTTGCTTTTTTAGGTGTAGCTACAGTTTTAATGTTTGGCTTGCGTGTTGTTAAGTTAATCTAGAATTGTAGAATTTCTCCCGTTAGACTTTATTTTGATAGTTTGACGGGGGAAAAAATTTTGTTTAGCTGGACTTTAAAAAAAACAGAATAACAAATGAAAATACTTAAGTTTGGTATTTTAATCTCTATCGCTCCTACAATTATTGCAAGTTTGGTAATGCCTTGGGTGCGATCGCAACCACTGGCTAGGTGAAACACTAGAATGTTCATCAAAGAAAGGTCCTTCACGTTCTACAAATTTTCCTAGTATTTTCAGATTTGTCATAGCTGATCCTTAAAATGGGAAGTCATTGACCTTATTTTTTGGTTAGAATATAAACACGAAATATACCTAATCAAATTACTGATCTAAAATTACTATATGAGGTAGATTATTTGCAGTGGTTAGAAAAAACTATAAATATACTAAATAATCATAAATTGGAAAACCTAGATTATGAGAACTTAATTGTAGAGTTATAAGCATTGGGTAGAAGTGAAAAAAGTGCTTTTAAAAGTTGCGTAACTTTAATTATTCAACATTTGCTACTTTATCAATATTGGTCATAAGAAAGAGCTAATAATTCTAGGCATTGGCGTGGAGAAATTTTGAATTTTCGGACTCTGTTGAAATTAAGACTCACAAGAAATTTACGAAATTATTGAGGTGAACGAATTAATTATCTTTACCTTAAAGCCAGAAAAATTGCTGAGATTAAATTACAACTTCAATTACCTGAAATTAATCCCTATATTCTCGAACGGATATTAGATGAAGATTGGCTGCCATAGTAATTAAATTTAAGAGTAAAAATAAGATTTCATATATAGAAATATGCCCATAGGTTGTGAGAAATTAAAAAGTTGAAACTCCCACCTATTCCCTGTTCCCTCCATACCTAAAAAGCAGTAAGATTTTTGCCACGAATATGCGGAGGATTGCTATAGCATATTTCAAGTGTCTGTAGTGCGAGAATATTACCTGCAAAAGGTGTACTTCATCAAGATAAAATATACCTATAGATTGCCAAATGTTTTTGACGCTACAATAATTTTATAAAATTATTTCATATCTTTTTTTGCAAATAATTATTGAAGCAAATAATATGACAACTAATCAAGACCCCTATAACTTAAATCGTTTTATCATAGCTCAAGATAAAATCTATAAAACTGTTATAAAAGAGCTAATAAACGGCAAAAAGCAAACTCCATTGGATATGGTACATCTTTCCTCAAATAGATGGATTAGGAAAAAGTGCAACATCAAAGCACTATGCTATAAAAAGTATAGAAGAAGCTCGACAATATCTAAATCATCCTGTCCTTGGCAAAAGGCTTTTAGAATGTACAGAAATTGTTATTGCTGTTGAAGAAAAATCCATTTCAGAAATCTTTGGTTTTCCTGATGATTTGAAGCTAAAATCGTCTATGACATTGTTTGCTCATATAGCAAAACCTAATTCGATATTTGCTCGTATTATTGATAAGTATTTTGAGGGAGAAAAAGATGTAAAAACTCTCAATCTATTACTTTGCTAGCTCCATATTTAAACCACACTATGGAGGTTATCAGGAGTCAAATTAGAATTAGAGAAGTTTTGGAGTTAGTGAGGTACAAAGTTTTATCTTTTTATTATAGATGGGAGAGAAAGATTAATCCTCAACTTTACCTCACTATCCTCAAAAGTGCTGTAAACAAAGAAACAGGGTTTCTAAGTTTATCTACCTAAGTTCTGGTAATACAATTTTTGATCAACTAAACGTCCGTATCTATAAACTTTTGCACTACTTCTAAAGGTAAGGAAAGAGCATTTGAAACTTGTTCAGCAGTTAAACCCATACTCAATAAACGAGGAATAGCTTCTTGCTGCTGTTGAATAATTAAATCTCTTTCTCGTTCAATTTGTTGACGTGCAGTTGCTTCCCGTTGAGCATTTTTTCTTTCTTGTTCTTTCTCCTCGAGAATTTCTACATAAGTACCAAAACGTTCCCCATCTGGTCGATAAATTTCTAATTCTTTACCTTCCTTTTCAAAACTAATTCCTATTCGCGGACTTACCCAACCCTCCATTTCTTCTATTTCAATCATCTCTTCTCCTTGACGCCACCATCCTTTTAATCTCCCATTTTCTGGATAGTAAACATAATATTCTTCGACTCCATATTCAGAATAAAACTCTAATTTTGTCACTTCCAACTCATTAATAGTGTTGCTAGGAGAGGCAATTTCAAATACTACTTGAGGAGGAATATTTTCTTCTTCCCACTGTTTATAAGAACCCCTATCTCCTTGAGGGCGACCAAAAACTACCATAGCATCGGGAGCTTGTTTAACCCAAGGTTGTCTTTCTTTGGGATACCAAAATAAGTCTCCAGCAATAAAAACATTGGGGTTATCTTTATAGATACCAGCAATACCTCCCACAATAGTAGTAATAAAACGGAATTGAATAGTATTGTCTGCCAAGGGTAAACCGTCACTTTCTGGATAAATAATTTCTGTTTCTTCTATGAATGCCATTTTAGTTACCTGATTTTTTTGTCTTTGTAAGTAACTGCTACTGGATTTTAATAGACTTCTTGCAGAAGTCAGGGAATAGGGGTTCAACAATTAATAATTAATAATTAATAATTAATAATTACCTCTTCTTATAAAGAAGAGGATTGACAAAAAGGATTTTTTTCTTGTTTCTCCATAAATGGAGAGGCTTTATACC
>NZ_LGSU01001383.1 GCF_002260545.1 Hydrocoleum sp. CS-953
TTTAGCATTGCGATAAATCTGATGGAGATGACTTTCCACCGCAAAAGCTAACTCTACTCCCCCCGCACCACCACCGACTATTCCGATCCAAAATTTCGCCGAAAAATAGTAATGATAATACTGCCAAAATAATCAAAAAATATCAGTCTAAATGGGATAAAAATTATCCAATTAAATATTACTTTGAACCACGACAGGGATTGGCTTTTGCCAGAAAATGTGCAATCAAAAAAGCTAAAAGCGAGTTGATTGGTTTTCTTGATGATGACAACTTACCTTTTCCTAATTGGGTAACAGCAGCTTATACCTTTGGCAAATCTCATGGTAAAGTCGGTGCCTATGGCGGTCAGTCTCATGGAATATTTGAAGTGACTCCACCAGCAAATTTTGAAAGGGTAGCCAGCTTTTTTGCTCTGAAAAAAGCAAAAGAAGCATTTTGTTACAACGAAAAATATAACTGTGTTTATAAACGACTTTACCCTGCCGGTGCAGGAATAGTTATTCGTAAACAAGCTTGGTTAAAAAGTGTTCCTGAAACTGTTTGTCTTCCACAGACTGCAGAAGATTTGGAAATGCTATCACATATCAGAAATAATGGTTGGGAAATTTGGTTTATTCCAGAAATGGAAATTGAACACAAAATATCTAAACATCGTCTGGAAAAGGATTATTTAATTAAGTTTTTTCACTCAAATGGTTTAACTCGATATCAAACCAGAATGTTAAATTACTCTCAATGGCAAAAGCTATTACTAATGCCATTTCATCTAATTAATGATTTGAAAAAAATCATTGTTCATTTGCTAAAATATCACTCGGTTTTGCAGACTGATATTATTGCTATTGGTGAATTAAACCTATTATTGGCTATTTTTTACAGCCCCATAAATAATTTCTGGCAATATATGAAAAACTCCAGAAAAAATATCCTCAAATTAGCATTGTCTATATTGAAGAATCAAAAAATAATTTTTGCCGAACCTCTAAGGAAAGTACATAGAACAGGGTTTTAATCTGAAAACTAAATTTATAGTGCTTAAAAATACTTTATTTTTAGATTACAACTACCAATATATAGGTTGAACTAATGTTGTTACAAACTGATATGTCTACCAATCAAACCATTAAGCATTCTCATGGTTTTGCTATTAAACAAACTTTGCATGAATCTCTCAAAAACCTGGGAAATTTTGAAAAATGTGCTTTATTACAATATCCTCGTCATATCAATATTGGAGACCATCTAATTTGGTTGGGAACTGTCTTTTATTTAACTAATGTACTGAAAACAAAAATAGCTTATGCTTCCAGTTTAGAAAGTTTTTCTCAAGCTGAGATGGATGAAAAAATTGGTGATTCTCCGATTATTTTGCATGGTGGAGGAAATCTAGGAGATGTCTGGTATAAACAGCAAAAGTTTCGTGAAGATGTGATATCTAAAAATCATCATCGCCAGATTATTGTAATGCCACAAACTATTTATTTTCAGAATAAAAGTTATTTGGAAAAGTCGGCAAAAGTTTTTAATTCTCATCCCAATTTAACTTTATGTGTGCGCGATCGCTACAGTTATGATTTGGCTATCAAACATTTTGATAACTGTCGAGTTATTCTGGCTCCCGATATGGCTTTTCAAATGGCAGAAATGCCTTGTTTTTCTGNGATTATTGTAATGCCACAAACTATTTATTTTCAGAATAAAAGTTATTTGGAAAAGTCGGCAAAAGTTTTTAATTCTCATCCCAATTTAACTTTATGTGTGCGCGATCGCTACAGTTATGATTTGGCTATCAAACATTTTGATAACTGTCGAGTTATTCTGGCTCCCGATATGGCTTTTCAAATGGCAGAAATGCCTTGTTTTTCTGTTCCTATAAATCCTGAAAATTCTATTTTGTATCTTAACAGAACAGATAAAGAATTAAATCAAAGTTTTTTACCAAAATCAATGGGAATTTCTAATTCTAATTTGGTAATTGCTGACTGGGTTTCTTATAATCAACAATGGATTCTGGGAAAGGCTAATTCCCGATTTAGACAAATATTCGCTCAACTTTATCGAGAGGTTTGGCAACGGGGTTTAGCAACACCTCAAGAATTAATAGATAGACGAATATGGCTGAAAACTGCTACAGAAAATATTGATTTTAATTCTGTGGATAATCCATCTCTGCACCGTCTTTCTTTAAGTTTTCTCCATAGTGGAATTTATCAGTTTCAAAAGTATCGTTTGATTATTACTAATCGTTTGCATGGGCATATTCTCTGTGTGCTTTTGAATATACCTCATATATTTTTACCAAATTCTTATCACAAGAATCAATCCTTTTATGAGACTTGGAGTTACGATATTCCTTTTTGTAGATTCGTTTCAGATATTACTCAGATTGAAGCGAGTATTCAAGAACTTTTAGTATAGTCAACTTAAAAAGTAGGAATGATTTACTTATCATTCCTACTATTGATTACCCTGATAATTTTAACTTTTTTTGGAGCTATGTCACAACTCACAATAATTTTGAATAATTTCCTGAAATTACTTTATGGTCAAGGTTTTGTAGCCCAAAAAATCTTACTTTTGACTTTTGTAGGGGCGAATGGCCATTCGCCCCTACGACTTCTGAATTCCGTGAAATGTTATAACATCATATAAGATTTTTCATACTCTTAATACCAGCATGAATGCTAGTAGAAACTAATTAATTATAGTAGATACCTAAGTTTAATACAAACTAAATCGGAAAATGCTTTGTAACTATTAACTAAACATATTAACAGTAGAGAAGGAGAATGCGATCGCCTATTTTTTTCTAGACTCGTGAGACTCTCACTAATATTAGTAGAATTAGTCAGAGGAGGGCGATCGTTCACCCCATTTTGTTATGCAACGTCCTGGGTTATGGTTATGGCGATGTGGTTCATCAATTTAAAAAGCGCTGTAAGTAATAAAACTCTTGTTGTCATTGCGAGGCGAATTAAACCNAATATTAGTAGAATTAGTCAGAGGAGGGCGATCGTTCACCCCATTTTGTTATGCAACGTCCTGGGTTATGGTTATGGCGATGTGGTTCATCAATTTAAAAAGCGCTGTAAGTAATAAAACTCTTGTTGTCATTGCGAGGCGAATTAAACCAGTTAACCTCCTGGGGAAAGCATTAACATAGTCGAAGCAATCTTTATAGCATTCATCCTGCTGATGAGATTGCTTCGGGGGGGATAATTAATTCAACTACCGCCTTACAAACTATCCCCCCTCGCAATGACAGCGATGTTTAAATTGTCATTGCGAGGGGGGTTATTTCTCTTGCTGTTGTAGAAGAAACATTAAACCAAGATACCAGTAGTTGGATTTATTATTTGGTTCAATATTTGACTATATTTGTGTTAAAACTTTACAATACTTCCTACACGAACCCAGAGACCCGGTTTCTCCTAGACGTCCATTGCTCAAAACAACGATTGATCCTAGAAACCGGGTTTCTTTGCGTAAGTCCTAAATTATCAATTATCAATATACCTCTGCCACATTTGCTCGTAAGCTTTTTCCATCTCGCGAGTAAACTGTTTCGCATTCCATAATGGGGCGGTTTGCTTTGACTTTCTCAATTTCCAGGATATCTCCTGTCGTAATTTTTCATCTTTCCCTAATCTAATTCCCCATTCCACATATTCCTCATCACTCCAAGCAATACCTTCGGTAATGCCAGCATTGATCATCATGGTGTAGCTGTTGCGAGCGGCGAATTGTTGACCAACCCGCGTTACCATTGGGATGCACATCCAGAGAGTTTCTAATGTTGTTGTTGCACCGTTGTAGGGATAAGTATCTAAAACAATATCAGCAATACCTAAGTTAGCGCGGTGAATTTCTTCTCGAGCTACTTCTTCTATAGGAATGAGGCGATCGCTACTAATACCCTCTGACTCAGCAATATCTATCAGCAATTCCGATAAAATGTCTGACTCACCAAATTTTTTAAACAAGAAGTAACTATTGGGAACTTCCTTGAGGATTTTCATTTGCAGTCTGGCAGTATCGGGGTTGCACTTGAAACCTCTCTGAGCAGTAAAATAAACCACAGCATCACTGGGAATGCCTAAGTCTTCTCGTTTTAGACTGGGTATGTTTACTTCAAAACCATCCACCGCAACATAAGTTTGAGGTAGTCGCCAAATTTTATGGGGGTAATAGTCTTGAGCATTTTCTGGCAAAACATAGGGATCGGCAATATAGTAATCAATTGTTGGTATTCCTGAAGCATCCCACCCTAACCATGTTACTTGAATCGGTGCTGCTTTCATCGCCATAATTGAGCAACTATTAGTTAATGTTATGCTATCTAAATCAATTAATATATCAATTTCATCTTCATAAATATCTTCTGCCATTTCTGTACCAACAATACCGTAAACATGAGCTTTTGTTGCTTGATTAATATACCACTGTTGCAGAGAATCATTGCGATTTTCTGCACCTTGTAAATAAGCATATATTTCATACTTATCTCTATTATGATATGTAAATAGCCAACGGGTAATCCACCCTACAGAATGTCTTCTTAAACAATGGGATAAATAGCCGATTTTCAGAGTTTTTTTTGTTGAATTTATCTGTTTTTGTTGAGATAATTTATGACGATATTTATTAATTTGTTGAGAATTTGCTTTTTCTAAATTCTGTTGACAAAGCTCTGCTACTTGACTGCGAATTTTAATGTTTTTTTCAGCGCAATCTCTGGCATAGGGGAAGAAAAAACTAGAACTATATAAACGTATTGCTGCTCCGCCAAGTTTTTGAGGAGATTCCGTAACTAGAGATTGTAATAGCTTTTCTTGGTATTCAACAGCTTCTTGAACTTTTTCGTCGCATCCTTTTAAAGCTATTAAAGAACGACAAACTGAATGATAATCTATAACTTTTTCAAAGATTTTTTTTGATAAAGCATAACTCTTTTGGGCGTACTCAAGACCTAGAGAGTATTCTGTTAATTCTGTGCTGAATTGTGCCATAGTTCTCAATACTTCCTGATTTTCTGGCACAACATTCAACAATATTTCTGTATATTTTCTGGCGACTCCTAATTCTGCAAAGGAGTAGGCAATTTGATATATGGGTGGTATTAAACAACTAACAAGTGCAAGTTTATCTTCTATTTTTTGCACAGCAACTGATACAAATTCTATAGATGATAAATTTATCGGGTCATGTACCAAAAGTTTGTTCAGTAGATGCAGTAATAAATTTTGGTCAAGCTCCTCAACTTTGCTGTTTTTTAGTTGTGTAATAATTTCATATTCATTCAATTGTTCTGCTGTATAATTTTCAATACCAATAGATAAATAAATTAAATGTAATAGGTTATGAATATCAGTGGGATGAATTTCCCGAATATGTTGTCTGATCGTCCAAGCTACAGCATAATCTTCTTTTGCTGCTTGTCTGTTTGCTTCTGTTGTTAATACCTGTACTAATTCTTCCGTCCATTGTTCAACCTCTTCTACTTCTCCATCTGCTATACCTAAAAGCCAAGTTGTTTGTGCTTCCTCTTCTTTTCCTTGCAGTAATAAAATTAAACCCAATTGCCAGTAGTATGATTTACAATTAGACTGGGTATTTATTGCTTGTTCATATAAATTTGCAGCTTTTGTATAGTTTCCTTTCTTCCAATAAATATCAGCTTCTTGTTGCCAAGATGTTAGGTTGCTGGGGGTATCTTTAGGGAGCATGACAGAAGTAATTTAATGATTATTACTGCAAAATAGGCAGCACTTAATGTGCTACCTATTTTTAATTTTGGAGTTGTATTAATATTCCAAAACCTAGTTAATGGCTAAACTCAAACCCAAATTATGCTGGTTTGCTTGTCGGTTTATAAGTCATTGTCAAAAATGCCTGCATCTTTACATTCTGTGAAAGCACCAGGTCCCCCCTCCTTATCCTCTGCTTTAGCTGATGTCTTGCTTGACTCACAGAGAATGGTTTGTGAAGTCAAAGGACTCTGAGGGTCAGTGGGATCGACTTGTTGTAGAAAAGCTAGACCTGCGTAATATTTCAAACCACCGGCTGCACTTTCAGTCCAGGCATTAGCTCCAGCACCATCACCACCCGTATTTTCTTCTAAGGCATATGTATAGTTACTGGTAGAAGTTTTGATACCTAGACCTAGCTTTCCTATCTCTTTGACATCTGTGATAAAGCTACCATTCTCTGCATAATAAGACTGTTGACCTTTGTTAATAGAAGCCAAATACTGCTTTGCTTCAGACTGCTTCGCTTTGTTAGCTTGGTTTAAGAAAGAGGGCAAGGCAATAGCAGACAAAATTCCGATAATGATAATAACAACCAACAATTCGATTAGGGTGAAACCCTCTTCTTTTCTCTTCTTAGCAACGTGTTGTAAGAACTTAGCTTTAAATTCAGTCTTCATTTTGTTTTCTCCTATAAGAATTGGACCAATAATTTTTATCCCATAAATCTAACTTACCCACCTTGCAAAAATTTCATATCATCCCCCAGAAATTTTTTTTTATGGGATTGCTTTCCTACGGAAAGCTACGCAAACGTTCCTCGCAATGACGTTTAGGGCTAGTCATTGCGACTGGAACGGAGTGGAAGGAAGCAATCTCGTGGGACTTATGAGATTGCTTCCTATCGTCGCAATGACTATTGTTCAACCGGATTCTATATAAAAGCCAACTTACCAAGAGAGCATAAAGAAAGCCAGGTTTGTCATTGCGAGGCGAGGACTTAACAAATTAAACTTTTGGGGAAAGCATTTTCTAGCCGAAGCAATCTCTTAAATGGACTATCTATGCTAAAGATTGCCACGGGGGTACAAATTATTGGGTCAACCAACATAATTACTTTCTCAGGCCCCCTCGCAATGACATTTCCATTATGAGGCCAGGGCTTAAAGAGGTAGAGAGTATTAAAGAAAGCCAGGTTTGTCATTGCGAGGCGAGGGCTTAACAAATTAAACTTCTGGGGAAACCATTTTCTAGCCGAAGCAATCTCTTAAATGGACTATCTANGGTTTGTCATTGCGAGGCGAGGGCTTAACAAATTAAACTTCTGGGGAAACCATTTTCTAGCCGAAGCAATCTCTTAAATGGACTATCTATCCTAAAGATTGCCACGGGGGCGCAAATTATTGGGTCAACCAACATAATTACTTTCCGCCGGCCCCCTCGCAATGACATTTCCATTATGAGGCCAGGGCTTAAAGAGGTAGAGAGTATAAAGAAAGCGTGGTTTGTCATTGCGAGGCGAGAGTTTAACAAATTAAATTTCTGGGGAAACCATTTTCTAGCCGAAGCAATCTCTTAAATGGACTATTTATGCTAAAGATGGCCACGGGGGTGCAAATTATTGGGTCAACAAACATAATTACTTTCCGCCGGCCCCCTCGCAATGACATTTCGATTGTGGGGCTAGGGCTTAAAGCGGTTTTGCTCTTGCCCCTTAATTATCTTTGGGCTAGAGCAAAACTACAAACTAAAGACTTAAAGCGATCGCTTTCTTCTACTATTTTTCCTCTTCTTGTCCAAAATCAATTCGATCCCCCCTTCGTCCCCCCTTAAGAAGGGGGGAAATTCAAAGCCCCCCTTATCAAGGGGGGTTGGGGGTATCTACAGTTCCAAAACCATAACTGAAATAATACATTATGGGCTAAAGCCCAACTACAAACAAGAACTTAAGGCGATCGCTTTTTTCTTCTAACTATGTCCCACCGTCACCCCTACTTTCAATCCCAAAGATTCTAGTAATATCCGCAAAAGATTCAATTCTATTTCACCTGTTTCTTTAAGTTTTAGGTCAAATATTGCAAGGTTTTGATAAACATTATCAGAAACCCAGTTCAATTTCTCTCTAGCTTCTATAACATTAGAGATAGCTTTTTTTATCATTTTCGGATCGCCTTCCTCTAACACAACCTCTAGATAAACTGCTGCTTCTGAAGGTTCTTTTAAAGATTCAATTAATTCCCTATGATAACTAATACTCTTAGGCATTTTCAGGACTCCTGTAATCTTGCCAATATTAGTAGGTTGGGTTGAGGGACGTTTGCGGAGCATTTCCAACGGAAAAACCCAACACCATAAAAGTTTTGTTGGGTTTCACTTTAAATAATGGGATTGCTTCGTTCCTCGCAATGACCAGCAAAAAGTAGGTTGGGTTGAGGGACGTTTGCGGAGCATTTCCAACGGAAAAACCCAACACCATAAAAGTTTTGTTGGGTTTCACTTTAAATAATGGGATTGCTTCGTTCCTCGCAATGACCAGCAAAAAGTAGGTTGGGTTGAGGGACGTTTGCGGAGCATTTCCAACGGAAAAACCCAACACTATTAATACAAAACTAATCAAGGTTTGTTGGGTTTCACTATCGTTCTACCCAACCTACTAAGTAACTGAAAGCCCCCCTTGGTAAGGGGGGTTGGGGGGATCTAACGTTCCAAAAGCACATAAAGAAATGGGTCCAGAGTATCCAATAATTCCCTAACCTCCTCCCAACACCTCTCCTTGCTCACCGCTTCTAAAGTAATCGGGTCTAATGGCCTAATCTTGACTAACCGTTCTACCAAAGATTCAACAGTACAGATCCCATCCCACAAAGGCAGCAGACAAACAGCAATACTACTATCTATGTGAATAGGTGATAAGGTGGGCAACTTGACATAATTACTAATCTCAAAAGGTTTATGGTTATTGATACAGTTAATCAAATCCTCCCTAGCTTGAGAATTTCCTAACTGAGGATGGAGTTGTACCTTGGCCTTTTGCCAGTCAGAGTCGGTCCATTCAGAAACTGGCACAAAAGATTGACTTTGTTGAGGATGACCACACCAAAAGTCCAACAGACGGTGCATAGGTTGTAAAAGTTCAAATAAATGTAGTCGTTCTTCCACAGAAATTTCTGGTAAACTCATGCCTAAAAAAGCTGGCAATTCATCCTCATTTTTAAACAAATCCAAAATTTCCCACTGTCGCCATTTCACCATATTAATAAATTCTAAATCCGCACTTTTCAAAGCAGCAAAAACTTCAGGGATGGTGTAACCTTTATCTCCCAAAAACAAATAATTCATCTGTATCCATTCTTCATTTTTTGCCCTTTCCGGCTTCCAAATTTGCCGTTTCAGAATAATTGAATCTTTCAAAGCATCCAATGTTTCTCGTGCAATTTCCATTTCCATTTCTCCAGGATTTTCATTCATTAATCCCATCATTTCAAACATTTCCTGCCCTCGGAAATAATAATGACGTTGAAGGTAACTGTGGAGATTTGTTCTAATAATTCCATCTGGTTTTAAAACAGATTTCATTGCCTGCAAACCCGCAACTATATCTGGCAATAAATATAGAACTTCATCATTATTAATATAGTCAAACTCTAAACCTAAACTTGGTAGTTCTTCTATAAGCAAAACATGAAATTCAGCATTATCAAAACCATGATATTGGAGACGTTGCCGAGCTAATTCTACAGATTTTTCAGAAATATCAATACCTACTATTTTTGCCCCTGGATTGGCTTCTGCTAATACTAAAGCCTTATAACCACTGCCACATCCCGCATCTAAAATAAGTTTACCTTCAGTTTCTATTACCTTTTGATTTCTTAGATAATATGGTGTGACAAGATTATGAATAAAAAGTGATTCATAGTCATCTTTAGGAGATTTTTCTACAGGGGTTCTGGGATAAGTTACAACATCAAATTGTTGACGAATTTTTCTTTGTAATTCCGATTCGGGATGATTCATAATTTAGTAATTTATCTGACAACCCACCAAGAAATCAATTTCTGGGCTGATATTTAAAGTCCTCTGTAGGGGTTTGGTGACCAAACCCCTACCTGCTATGAGCCTGGGATTTTAATTCCAGGTGGTATTCGCAGTATTCCTGAGTGTATTTATCTTGTATTTAGCGATCGCTCTGACAACCCACCCAGAAATTCATTTCTGGGCTGATAGTTAAAGTCCATTAAAATGGACTGAAATTTAGCTAGTCCTCTTGAGAGGACTTTTTCTATGAGCCTGGGATTTTAATCCCTGGCGTTATTCGCAGTATTCCTTAGTATATTTATTTTGATTGAAATAATCGTTTATCAAATTATGAACAATAAAATAATTTTCATTATCAAAGTCCTAATTCTTTCTGCGGGAGTTTCCCTGCTTATCAAATATGGTGGCCCTTATCTATCTGTTCCCTCCACGGACATTAATGCTCTGATAGCTGTACTTATGCCCCCAATATTTATAGGAATATTATTAGGATGGCGACTTTTGCAGCAAGTTGAAAATGTGGAATGAGCGATCGCTCAAATCAAAATATTAAATATATTCTCAATTTTTCATTAATTGTTCTGGAATTATTTCTAATGCTGTTTTAGTCCAACACTTGTATATTTTATTTCTTCTATCTAAGCTTATCTCGTGAAGAATTATTAGCTAGATTTGGAGCAGAAAATTGATGAGATTACTTTTATATTCTGACTCCTGTAGGGGCAAATCGCAATTCGCCTCTACAACTAAAATAGAATTACTATAGCTATTCCTCCTATCCTTAAAAAAGGAGGATTTTCTTAATTTATCCAAGTCACTAAGCCATGAGCAATCACCTTTCATCTTCTCTGTTTTAACCAAGTTGATAAATCATCTAAGTTTCCCAATCTAAAATCAATTCTCCCAAAATTTCCAAATTTTTCAGAGACAACTTTTCTCAATGAATTTCATTCGAGCCAAATATTTTCTTAAAAACAAAATCTGTCTTAGGACTAATAAATTTCATGGCAAATAATAAAAATATCTTTTAAAAAGAGACCAATAATCTAGAACAAAAGTAAGGTAAAATATAACCCATATATTTTCAACTTATACTTTAACTCTAATTCCTATGAACTTAGGTAATTGGATTGGTCTATTTACCATCCTCGCTTCTATATACATATTGTGGCAAATTCGTCAATTACTATTGTTAGTATTTACTGCAGTGGTAATTGCTACTACTCTTAATAAACTATCCAGATGGCTACAACGTTTCCGAATTAAGCGATCGCTCGCTGTATTAATCTCGGTCAGTTTATTTATTCTACTAATTGTCACCTTTTTTTGGGTAATTGTTCCGCCTTTAGCAGAGCAATTTCAACAATTAATAACTATTGTTCCTCTCGGAATTGATAAATTAAATGATTGGCTGAATATACTTAAAGATCAATTACCCAATCGACTCAGAGAACAATTACCAAATATTGATATTAATGAAGTTATTCCTCAACTACAACCAATATTTAATCAATTAATTAATAATGCCGGAGCATTTGTTGGTAATACTTTCGGAATATTTCTGAGCTTACTACTAACTCTCGTTTTAAGCATAATGATGTTGGCAGATCCAGTCTCTTATCGTCAAGGGTTTATCAAGTTATTTCCTTCTTTTTATCGGCAAAGAGTTAACTTAATTTTAGATAGTTGTGAAATAGCTTTGGGAGGATGGGTAATTGGTTCTTTATTTAATATGAGTGTAATTGCTTTACTCAGTTTTATCGGCTTATCTATCTTAAAAATTCCCCTGGCTTCAGCTCAAGCTGTTTTGGCAGGATTACTAACTTTAATGCCACATATTGGACCGACTATAAGTGTGATTCCGCCATTGGCGATCGCTCTTTTATACTCACCTTTAAAATCTGCTTTAGTTGTACTTATTTATATTCTCATT
>NZ_LGSU01001384.1 GCF_002260545.1 Hydrocoleum sp. CS-953
ATTCTGCTAGCACACATGCAGCAGATTAGTATTGAAGAAGAATTAGCAGAACTTCTGGAAGGTGTTGATGTTATCATCGCAGGTGGTTCAAAAACTCGCCGAAAAATTTTTATGTGAGTAAACCACAGTACAGACTTACCATAGAACGTCTATACAAAGGTTGTCGTCTGGACTGGGTTTACCTATCTGAAAAGTGTTATAATTTTTGCTAACAATTCTCTGAATAATAAGGAGGAAGAAATGAGATTTATTAATCCTAAAACTGATTTCAAGAAGAAAAACAAAAATTTGTTTATAATGACGAAATAAAATTAGTATTTCTGGAACTAAGAAAATTCCAGAAATCAAACGAATTAACTATTCATCTGAGATGACAACAAAAATTGTGTAAAATTCTCAAAAAACTCAGCCTTAGATAAACTACCATCCTGGTTAACATCGCTGACTTTCCAGAAACTTTCAATCTCTGGCTCACTATAACAGGGAATAGGTAAAAAAAATCAAGTATTTTTCTATTTTAATCGATCATTAAGCAAATATAGCAGTCGCCATTACTGGCGCGAACATTCTCAAATATAGTCACAGCAAAAATTTAACTTTAGCCTTCAGCCTTCTGACTTCAGTTATGAAGCCNCTGGTTAACATCGCTGACTTTCCAGAAACTTTCAATCTCTGGCTCACTATAACAGGGAATAGGTAAAAAAAATCAAGTATTTTTCTATTTTAATCGATCATTAAGCAAATATAGCAGTCGCCATTACTGGCGCGAACATTCTCAAATATAGTCACAGCAAAAATTTAACTTTAGCCTTCAGCCTTCTGACTTCAGTTATGAAGCCAGTGTTTTTTCCGTCAAGATAGAACAACAAATATTCTTGTAGGGACGTTCCATGGAACGTCCCTACTTTTTTTCGGAGTAGTCTAGTAAGTAATGAATCACCAACTACATCTTCATAGTTACAGTCTTAATCTCTGTATACTGCTGTAAAGCATACTCACCTTTCTCCCTACCAATACCAGACTGTTTAAAACCACCAAACGGTGCAGCAGCATCAAACACATCATAACAATTTACCCAAACAGTACCTGCCCGCAGTCTATGAGCTACAGTATGAGCCTTACTCACATCTTGTGTCCATACACCAGCAGCCAAACCATAAATCGTATTATTTGCTCGTTCTACCAGGTCATCAATATCCTTAAACTTAATGATACTCATTACTGGACCAAAAATTTCTTCTTGAGCAATTTTCATCTCATCTTGCACGTCAGCAAATACAGTTGGTGCAATAAAATAACCGCGATCGCCAACTCTTGAACCACCGCATAACATCTGGGCACCATCCTGCTGACCAGACTCAATATAACTCATCACTTTATTAAACTGTTCTTCATCAACTTGAGGCCCTTGTTCCACACGTTCAGCAAATGGGTCGCCTACCATCCGGCGTTTTGCCCGTTCTACACTCTTGGCAACAAAATCATCATAACATTTCTCTTCTACAAACAGACGAGAACCCGCACAGCAACACTGACCTTGATTGAAGAATAAAGCAAAATGGGAGCCTTCAATAGCCGCATCCATATCCGCATCGGCAAACACTATATTCGGACTCTTGCCACCGAGTTCTAAAGTCACCCGCTTTAAGTTACTCTTGGCAGCAGCTTCCATGATTAAATGACCTACTTCTGTCGAACCAGTGAAAGCAATTTTATCAATATCGTTATGGTGAGAAATGGCAGCACCAGCAGTTGGGCCGTAACCAGATAAAATATTGATTACACCAGGAGGAAAACCTGCTTCCACCGCCAACTCTCCCACCCGGAAGGCTGACAATGGTGTTTGTTCGGCAGTTTTCATTACTAATGTATTACCCATTGCCAATGCTGGGGCAAGTTTCCAAGCTTGCATTAATAAAGGGAAGTTCCAAGGAATAATTTGACCGACAACTCCTACTGGTTCGTGGCGAGTGTAGCAGAAGTAGGGGCCATTGATAGGGATAGTCTTGCCTTGAACTTTGTCCGCCCATCCTGCATAATAGCGATAACAAGCGATCGCCAAAGGTAAATCTCCATTGAGAGATTCTTTGAGTGGCTTACCATTATCCAGGGTTTCTAACCTTGCCAACTCTTCTATATTTTCTTCCATCAAATCTGCTAACTTATATATAAGTTCACCTCGTTTGGTAGCAGACATTTTTGGCCAGTCACCACTGGTAAATGCTTTGCGGGCTGCTATTACAGCTTTGTCTACATCAGGTGCATCTGCTTCTGCAACGTCACAAATAACTTCTCCTGTTGCAGGGTTAATAGTTTCAAACCTTTTGCCAGAGGCACTTTCTACCCACTCGTTATTAATTAATAGTTTGGTTTGGCCAATTTTAACCTTTTGTTCTGGTATTGTAGTAGTTACCATAAATTTTTCTATTACTTTGTCGTGAATATAACCTTTTTATCTCTTCGTAGTCTTTATGTCTAAAAAACTTTAGAAATTTTTAACAAAAAAAATATATAGAAATGTGGGTTTATACTGATATAATGTCGAGTTGAATAGTTATAATTAAACACCGTAGTAAGGCTTTAGTACATTAAATATTTATCTTAGGGCTAGAGCAATTCTACCGATAAAGAAGCAGAAGCAAAAGAATTTGGAGCGCACCATTTTTGTAATTGGAACAGTCAAGAAGAGATCGCAGCAGCTAGTAGCAGTGTAGATTTACTTATTAGTGCTGTTTCATCAGAAGTTTATTGGGATAAAGCTTTGAGTTTATTAGCAAAGAACGGCGTTTTCTGTTTAGTTGGGCTTCCTGTTTCGATGTTATATCATCTCCGCTAGCATCAGTATTGTATAGCAAAGGTAGGGAACACTAGACATCTCCGAAAAATCAATAAATNAAGAGATCGCAGCAGCTAGTAGCAGTGTAGATTTACTTATTAGTGCTGTTTCATCAGAAGTTTATTGGGATAAAGCTTTGAGTTTATTAGCAAAGAACGGCGTTTTCTGTTTAGTTGGGCTTCCTGTTTCGATGTTATATCATCTCCGCTAGCATCAGTATTGTATAGCAAAGGTAGGGAACACTAGACATCTCCGAAAAATCAATAAATTGTGATAGAGTAATAAAAAATGTAATTTTTAGTGGCTAATTATGACCAGTATGCTTGACTACATTCGTATGGCATCCACAAGAGTCAGAACGTTTATTAGGCATCAGGTATGAACAGTTAGAAAAGTTATTAAAACAAGCCGAAAAACTCCACAATAATAGGCAAGAGATAGCCACAGCTAAAAAAGTTAAAATAATTGCTTCTGGTGGTGGTAGACCACCTAAATTATCCATCTCAGAACAAATTATTTTAACCTTAACTTACTTAAGACATTTGACAACATTTCAACTACTAGGAATTCAATTCGGAGTAAGTGAAACTACAGCTAATGATACCTTTAATTATTGGTGGCCAATTATTGGAGATTTATTACCAGCTAGTTTATTAGAACAGGTAAAAAAAACTCAAGTGACCAAGAAATTATTAAGGAAATTTTAACAGAGTATGAGTTAATCGTAGATAGTTATGAACAGGACATACAAAGACCAAAAAAATATGAAAAACAAAAAGAATATTATTCGGGAAAGAAAAAAAGTCATACAAGAAAAAGTCAAGTAATTGTGTTACCTGTAGGTAAGGATATTGTTGATGTAGAAGCAGGAAAACCAGGAAAAAAAAGTGACATAAATTTTTTTCGTGAGACACAACAGAAATTCTCTGAAAAACAAAAATTTACTGGGGATAAAGCCTATGTGGGAGAATCAGCAATAAAAACACCTAAAAAAAAGCCCAAAAATCAAGAATTAACCAGCCAGGAAAAGTCTCAAAATAAAGACCTTGCTGCTAAAAGAATAATTGAGCGAACATATAATTAGATTACTAAAAATCTTTCGGGTAGTCCAAGAAAGATTTAGACTAAATCCTGAGAAATACGCGCAAATAATTAAGACTATTTGTGGCCTTGTTAGATTACGAATAGGTACATTTATTTTGTAGTATTAAACCAACCTTGATAGAGATGTCAATTATTAAATTAATATGGCTATTCTTGAGCTAGTTTTTAATAGTAAGTATCTATAACACTGAGTTTACCGTGAAAATTAACTATCTTAAGCATTTGCGTTGGCGGAGCCTAGCGGCAGCTATATCGCTTCCTGAAAGATAGTTATAGTAAGTGTTCGACTATTTTCGGAGATGTCTACTTAACTGGGAACAGGGAACAGGTAGCAAGGCTTAAGAGCTGATTTATAAAGTAAATCTTAAGTTAGCTAGTCGTCTAACCATAAGGTGAATTAAAGAGCCATAAATCATGGCTTCACTTACATCTGAATACACCTCATAATCTTTGCTTAAGCGTCGAAATCTATTCAACCAACCAAAAGTACGTTCAACAATCCATCTTTTAGGTAGTCGCTCAAAAGATTGGGCAGTTCTTTTTATTACTTCCACTCTAACGCGATCGCCACAAACTTGCTGGACTGCACTCGCGCAATTATTACCCTCCTCCCCCTCCTCTCCCCCTCTTCCNAGTACCTCTAATTTCGACAGCTTATCCCTAGCTTCATTAAGTACTACGACTGCCCCTAATCGTTCTGAGGCATTCGCTTCGGTTACCAAAACACCTATTAATAGTCCTTGGGAATCTACTACAATGTGACGCTTACGCCCCTTAACTTTCTTGCCACCATCAAAACCGTATACCTCCCCCTTTTTTCCGTTGTCTTGACTGACTGAGAATCAGCAATGGCAACAGTTGAGTCTTTATCTCTATCTATCTCTATTCTTAATTTTTGACGTACTTTGTCATGCATCTGTTGCCAAAGACCCCGTTGTTGCCATTTTTTGAAGTATCTGTATGCTGTGCTGTAGGGAGGAAGATCATGAGGCATCATTTCCCACTGACACCCAGTCCTTTGTACATAGAAAATAGCGTTGAAAATTTCTCTGAAATCCACTTCTAGAGGATGGCCAAATCCCTTAGGTTGAGGTACTAAAGGCTTAAGTATTTCCCATTCTACATCACTCAGGTCACTTGAGTATGGTTGACGTTGAGGATTTGCGATCGCAGGTAGACGGCTCATTAGTCATAGTTTGNCTAGAGGATGGCCAAATCCCTTAGGTTGAGGTACTAAAGGCTTAAGTATTTCCCATTCTACATCACTCAGGTCACTTGAGTATGGTTGACGTTGAGGATTTGCGATCGCAGGTAGACGGCTCATTAGTCATAGTTTGGCTTAACTATAATTAATAGTAACACCATTATTCATTTGAAAAAACTTTCTTTAGATTCTCTTTATAAATCAGCTCTCAATGTGGACATCAACAGAAAATGCCTTTGCATGAGAGAACTTATAATTGTGCTAACTGTGGATTTCAAGCTGACAGAGACTTTAATGCTGCTGTTAACCTAGAAAACTATGTTTGGGAGTAGGTGGAGTTCTCACCGATTTTAAGCCTGTGGAGAAGATGTGTAACAGACTGCGGTCAGTGGTCTTCAGTGAAACAGGAAGCTAGCTCCAAAGCTCATGCAATTCCCGCATGGGTAAGTTTGGGTAAGTTTAGTAGAACGGAATTTACCAGTATTAGGTGGGGATGAAGTTTACTCTGCAAAGACTCTTGAGAAAGGTCGAGATAGTGCTGTAGGAATGATTGTAGCTATAGCATGGGATATTGAAGTAAATGAAGCAGGTTCAGATTTTCCAGAACGCTCTCAAAAGCTGTGGGGAACTTCAAGCGTGAATTGGCGAACAATTAGTGCGTATGATGCACTTCAAGCTCTTGGGAAAGCAATCGACGATCAAGCTCAACCAACTCGTGAAGGTGTTCGGGAGGAGTTATCATCAAACTTTTCTACACCTGGAGCATTGAGAGCAGTGAAATTTTTAGACTCTGGTGACTATGATGGTGATATTCAATTAGTAGAAGTTGTGAAGATTAGCGATCGCTATGACTTTGTACCTCTTAAGCCTTAAGGAAGTCAGAAGTCAGATAGGGGAGCCTATCGCCCGTGAAAGTCAAGAAGAGTTAGAGCAAAAATATATTTTTTAGCTAATAATTAATAATGTAGTTGAGTGTGGCTTTCCTGTATTTCTTTTGACATACTCCCCGGCTGTCAGGCACGGGGATTCTCACGCTTATGTGATTCTTTGCTCATCGACACAACTTACGATCGGCAAGTTGCCCATCATTAGCACCAGATCGTTATCTCCCAAAGCGTTCCCTATTACTAGGAGGTTCCCGTATGCCCTACGNCCATCATTAGCACCAGATCGTTATCTCCCAAAGCGTTCCCTATTACTAGGAGGTTCCCGTATGCCCTACGGTACCTTGATTCCACTCAATGCCTATTATTTCCAATCCACGGCTCAAAATATTTCGTGCTGCGTTAGTGTCACGGCATATTTCAGTTTGGCAGTTAGGGCAAACATGAGTACGAGTTGACAAAGTTTTTAAAACTCTATGCCCACAATTAGAACAATCTTGCGAAGTGTATTTGGGATTCACCGCAACAACTACCTTATCCCAAATTTTTCCATAATATTCTAGCCCCTATCGTGAATTGATACCACGATGCGTCAGATATTGACTTTGCCAAATGATGGTTTTTGACCATGTTTTGTATCTTCAGGTCTTCATAGACAACAACATCGTTAGATGCCACTACGCACCGTTCGCGAAGCGTGGCGTAGCCATAGCTTGTTTAATGCTCCAGTCTTTACGTTGCCTACTCACCTTCAAGTGACATAACCCAAGTCTCTTTCTGGCCTTGTGATAATTGTTTGATTGAGGTTTTTTGCCTTTCACAAACTTTTTACTTAACTGTCGTTGCCGACGTTTTAATTTTTTCTCTGACTTCCTCAAATATTGAGGATAAACAACAGCATTATCATTTTGGTCTTTGTAGAAATATTTTAACCCTAAATCAATACCTATAACATCACCAGTATAATTTCCTGCTTCTTTTCTATTGGCGTCTAAACAAAATTGACAATAATACCCATCTGCACGTCTAACTATTCTCACCCGATTAATTTTTAACCTAAACAAATCTTCTCTTGTTTTTGAATTACAATATAGAGAAAACTTGCCAGATTTAAACTTATCGGTGAAAGTTATAAACATACAATCGTCTGACAGTTTCCAGCCAGATTGTTTATATTCTACAGACCGACAATGCTTTTTCAATTTAGGATACCCTTTCTTTTTTGCTCCTTCAAATGCAGCGACGATCAAAGTGGCTAATTGAAGTCCAAGCTACTTCTACTGAGGCTTGTCTAGCTGATGAATTTAATTTGTTTGCAAAAGCAAATTCACTAGCTAATTCTTTACTCAGTTTGTATAAACGTGACTTATCTACTCCTTGGTTGTCCATCCAATATCTGACAGCTTTATTTCTAATAAACTGTGCTGTCCTGATAGCTTCATCCAAGGATTTATATTGATTTGATGTCCCTTTTAATAACTTGGCCTCTCTGACTAACATTGCTATCTTTTTTGTTTCTATAGTATTATTTTATCACATATTTCCTCAGATAAAACAATTATTTGAAAAATATTTCCACAAAGAAAGTCGTCCTATAAGGGCGAGGCTTTAGACCCATTTTTTCGGTAAAATGAGCGAATAATTATAGCCCTATGCATTAAGGTTAGGACATTTCTAAATCCTGTTAGCGGAGCTTTTCCCTATACGAAAAACCCTTTGACAATTTACTATTCCCTACTCCCTATTCCCTATTCCCTAGCGCGTAGCGCTATAAAGAATAAATTGGCCTGACAATATTTAGAAGATTAAACTACTGTAACTTATTTTCTGATTCCTGACTCCTAAAAATTGATATAAATTCATCAAAAAAACAATGACTAGCAAAACACTTAGACACCGCTATAAAATTTTATCAGATTTAGGCAAAGGTGGTTTTGGCACCACTTATTTAGCTACCGATCTAGACCTTCCCAATCATCCTAAATGTGTTGTTAAACAATTAGCTCCATCAGACCCCAGACCACAAGTGTTTCAAATTGCTAAAACTTTATTTAAAAAAGAAGCAATAACATTACAACGTCTGGGAGAACATTCTCAAATCCCCAGATTATTTGCCTACTTTGAAGAAGGCGGACAATTTTATCTCGTTCAGGAATTTATTCAAGGTAACGACCTCACAAAAGAGATTTATCTAGGGCAAAAAATTAGTGAAGAACAAGCAATTCAACTATTAACTGAAATCTTAGAAGTTTTAAAGTATGTACATCAACAAAATGTAATTCATCGTGACTTAAAACCCCAAAATATTATGAGGAGAAAATCTGATGGAAAAATAGTTTTAATTGACTTTGGAGCAGTCAAAGAAATTAAAGGATTAACTGTAACAACTGGAGGTCATACAACTCACACAATAGCAGTAGGAACTCCTGGATATATGCCCAGCGAACAAGCAGCAGGTCAACCGAGGTTTTGTAGCGATATTTATGCTGTGGGAATTATGACTATTGAAGCATTAACAGGAACGCCAGCAAGTCGATTACCTAAAGACGAATCAACTGGTGAACTTATCTGGAAAAACCAAGTTAATGTCAGCCAAAAATTGGGTAGAGTTCTAGATAAAATGGTTGCCGATTATTGGAGGCATCGTTATCAAACTATTGATGAAATAATGGTCGAATTAAATGATGATAATTATGTTAATAGTCAATCTCAGCTAGAAACTGTTTTAATACATAAAAATCAGGTTAATAATGAACAACCAACTATTCCTCCTTCTGGTTCACCGTCATTTATCCCACAACCTTCACTAACTCTCCCCCGCAGTTGGGTCAAAATAGGCTTAGGTATTGCTGGCGGTGCTATTTTGGCTTCTATTATTATTATTCCTAATATTCTTAGGCAAAAAGAAACATCTTCACCATCACCTACCCTCAACGATCAAGACCAGGAAAAACTTTTACCACTACCCTTACCACCCCTACCACCACTATCACCTCGCCCCAACGATCCCAAAATAAAAATTAGAGAAAAACTTCTCAGCAAGGGGGAAAAATTTTTACCTTCACCAAACCGTAATAGTATCTCCTACGCCACAAATATTTCTGAAATTAACACTCTTACTGGTCATAATGACTGGGTGCGTTCTGTTGCCATCAGTCTAGATGGACAGACTATTGTTAGTGGTAGCTATGACAAAACCATCAAGGTCTGGGATTTAGCAACTGGTAGTCTCAAGGGGACTATATCTGATAATAGCGATCGAGTTTTTTCAGTAGCTATTAATCCTAATGAAAAAACTATTGTTAGTGGTAGCGCTGACGGCACAATTAAGATTTGGGATTTAGTAACAGGAACTCTCAAAACTACTCTGAATGGTCATAGCAACTCGGTTTATTCTGTTGCGTTCAACCCTGAAAACCAGAATATTATTAGTGGTAGTGCTGATGGTACGATTAGGGTTTGGGATTTAGCAACAGGCACTTCTAAAATCACTATTACTGCTCACAGTAATGTTGTTTATTCTGTTGCCATCAGTCCCGACGCAAAAACTATTGTTAGTGGTAGTGGTGATGGTACGATTAAGGTTTGGGATTTAACAACAGGAGACCTCAAAGCTACTCTCACCGATCATAATGACCAAGTTTTTTCTGTTGCTATCAGCTCAGATGGGGAAACTATTGTTAGTGGTAGCGCTGACGGTACGATTAAAGTTTGGGATTTGGCATCGGGTAGTCTCAAACAGACTCTCACTGGTCATAGTAAGGAGGTTTGGTCTGTTGCTATTAGCTCAGATAGTAAAACTATTGTTAGTGGTAGCGAAGACAAGACTATCAAAATTTGGGATTTAGCAACTGGCAATCTCAAAGACACTCTCACAGGTCATAAATGGGTGGTTACATCTATTGCTATTAGTCCCGACGGACAGCATATTATTAGTAGTAGCGATGACAAAACTATTAAAGTCTGGAGTGCATCAAACGCAGATTACTCTAAACTAGAAAAGCTGCTTGCAGAAGGAAAGTGGAAAGAAGCAGATCAGGAAACAGAAAATATTATGCTTCAAGTTGCTAACCGAAAATCAGAAGCATGGTTAGACAATGTTTCAATCTCTAAATTTCCTTGTTCAGACCTCAAAAAAATAGACCAACTTTGGGTAAAAAATTCTAATGGATATTTTGGTTTTACTGTACAAAAACCAATCTATTTAGAAACAGGAAATAAGCCAAAAAATTTTCAAGAGGAACCCTATAAACTTTTTGGGAAAGCTGTTGGATGGTATCAAAAAGATAACTGGTTAAAATATAATGAGCTAGCCTTTAATTTTCCCGAAAATTCACCAAAAGGTCATCTTCCTGCGCCCCATCGTGAAAGAACAAGTGCTGCACTTGCTCCCTATCATTATCTGATGGATAAACTAATAAAATGTAATATTTAATAATAAGCAATCAGCAATCAGCAGTCAGCAGTCAGCAGTAAACGTTTAGAATTAGAAGGAGATTTAAACCCTAGCTCTAAAAACTGTTAACGTTTCAGCCCACATTCCGCACGACAAAATGTAGTACATAAAGAGGGGAAAACTTGAGTAAGTATTTAGACTCAAGAAAAAAAAACCTCAAACTGTANCCCACATTCCGCACGACAAAATGTAGTACATAAAGAGGGGAAAACTTGAGTAAGTATTTAGACTCAAGAAAAAAAAACCTCAAACTGTAATTCTAGACAAAAGGTGAAGAGGAAAAAAGAGGAGAAAATGTCACTAAAAGTGAGTAACATAGACCATCTAGGTTTGGTCGCAGGAATTATCGATGAAATTGGTATAGAACAAAAAATTAATCAATTACTTGGAGAACAATTACCCGAAAAAATCACAGGGGGTCAAGCGGTAAAAGGAATGCTGTTAAATGGGTTAGGATTAGTTTCATCTCCACTATATTTATTTAGTAAGTTTTTTGAGGGAAAAGCTATAGAACATTTAATTGGAAAAGGGGTGAAAACAGAGTATTTTAATGATGATAGATTAGGAAGAGTATTAGACCAACTTTATCNCACTAAAAGTGAGGAACATAGACCAGCTAGGTTTGGTCGCAGGAATTATCGATGAAATTGGTATAGAACAAAAAATTAATCAATTACTTGGAGAACAATTACCCGCAAATATCACAGGGGGTCAAGCGGTAAAAGGAATGCTGTTAAATGGGTTTTCGGCGAACTTTTGCTCTGCCGTCGATGGCGCGTCGCCAGAGCAAAAAGCCAAATACCCGCTGCGCGAGGGGCAAGTCTCGGTGCGCGAAACTCCGGGGCGTCCGGGCGTCTACGCCTGCACCGTGCATCTGCAGCCGCACGCGCAGCTGGATCAGGTCATCTCTTCTTTTAAACTGGTGACGGAACTCTCCTCCGTCGGGCCCGCAAAATAAAGATTTTCGGATGAATTTTATAGAACTAGGCAAATAGGTTATATCAAATCCGGTAGCATTGGTGTAATTTTAGATATTGTAGGGGCGAATGGCCATTCGCCCCTACAAAAGTCAAAAGTAATCCCTGATGCTTGGAGAGAGCATTTATAAATGTCCGCGCCCTATTTGCATAGTGCTATAAAATTTTAAGGTACTGTTAAAAAATTTAGTATTTTTAGTGGAATGGGTTGGAACGATTTTTTCTTTTTGGCATTAGGATTTGGATTGGGGTTATTGTTTGGAGGTTTTGGGTCTGGGCAGGAAGTCAGAATT
>NZ_LGSU01001385.1 GCF_002260545.1 Hydrocoleum sp. CS-953
GTTTAGATAGTATGGATTTTAAATTTTTTGGTTAATAACTTTTAACCGGATTGATTAAAGTGTATCTTTATTATATTTAATTTGGACTGATAACTTTAATTTCAGAACATTAAGAAAAATTGTATTAATTTTATAGAGCAAAACATTATGAACAATCTAATAACCAAAACTTCCACAATGCAAGCGCTGGTTCTGTGCGATATTGGCAAGTTAGAAGTCCGTCAAGTTCCTAAACCTCAAGTTGCTTCTAATCAAATTCTGTTAAGCTCATCAGCAGTTGGTGTATGTGGTTCAGACTTTCACATTTTTTCTGGGGAAAGCAATTTTAATAAGGATAAATATGGTCAACCTATCCCCCTACTCCAACAACCTCAAATTCTAGGCCACGAAATTGTTGGTGTGGTAGAAGAAGTGGGTGCCGAAGTTCAAGATTTGTCTGTGGGCGATCGCGTGGTTCTAGACCAGGGTTTAAATTGTTTGAGTCAAAAGGGAAAATCTCTATGCGAATATTGTCTTACTGGAGATTCCCACCAATGTGAAATTTATCAGGAATATGGTATTACTGGTTTAGCAGGAGCGTTCGCTGAATATTTGACAGTTCCTGCTGTGAATGCCATTAAAATCAATTCTGACTTGGAAAGCGTCCAAGCTGTTCTTACAGAACCTCTTGGTTGTATAATTCACACATCTGATGTAGTAGCCAAAACCCGCACCCGCTATAAAATAGGTGCTGAAGAGTGGGAGCGTCGGGTCCAATCAATTCTAATTTTTGGAGCTGGTCCTGCGGGACTTTTATTTATTCAGTACCTACGCAACATCCTGGGATATGATGGTTTAATTCTGGTCAGCGAAACAAATGCTCAAAAACGTGAGTTAGCTAAGGGTTTTGGCGTAGATGTTATAGATCCTCAAACGGTAAATATTGTAGAAGCAGTGAGAGAAAAGACAAATGGACGGTTAGTAGAGTATGTAATTGATGCTTGCGGAAATGGTTTGATTTTTAAATCTATTCCCAGTTTGATGCGTAAACAAGCAACGTTTCTGATGTACGGTTTTGGACATGGGGGAGTAGATTTAAGTGTGTTAAATAACCTCCAATTTATAGAGACAACATTAGTCTGTGCTACGGGAGCTTCTGGAAAATTAGATGCTCATGGACGCTCATTAACCTATTCTCAAGCACTCAGAACGTTGGAAGAAAAACAGATAGATGTTTCATCATTAATTACACACCGTTACTATTCCCTGGAAACTGTAGCACAAGCATTTATTAATGACTACAAATTGTCAGATTATATTAAAGGTGTAGTTGTATTATGAGCAATTTTGGGATGAGTGAAAAACAAAGGCAATAATAACAGCTATTTTAAATATTGTCGCTAGTTGGAAATGCCATTGCATCTCAAACTATTCTTTAGGAATTTACCATAAATTTTCAGTTTCAGTACCAATAGACTTTTATCTTTTTTTGTAGATTGCCAAACTATTATCATTATTAATACCTTGAAAATCAAATCCTGCTTCATCAAATAATTTTTGATAAGCATTCTGTCTGAACAAGGTAATTGTTAGTTTTTCTTGAGCGATAATTTCACCATCTTTCTTAAAGAAATAGCTTTTTTTACGAGTGTGATAATCTACTTTATCTTCTAATTCCTCAATAAGTTGAGAATATATAATTCCTCCAGGTAAATTTTTTTCAAAATTAATCCCAGACTTTTGTATACTTAACAAAAGCAAACTTCCTGTTCGTAAATGACGAGCTAAATTTTGTAATCCTTTATAGTTAGCTTGAACATCAGGAATATGACTCACTAACTCCAAGCGATCGCCACAACTAATAAATAGCCAAACTCCTGCATGAGATATAGCAACATCAAAGGTTTTATTTAATTCCATTGTTAGGGCATCAGCTACAATCAACTTAGCTTTATTTCCCAAACGTTTTTTAGCAATTTCCACAAAGGATGGTGTAATATCAACTCCAGTAAACTGACAAGTATTGTCAATTTCCATGTACTTTTCTGCAAGTAATCCTGTTCCTACTCCTATTTCAAGAATCTGACAATTATTACCTACAATTGAGTATGCTTTCTTAGCTATATTATGGTAGTCATAGTAGCCAGACATCATCAACAAATCATAATAATTAGTAATTCCTGTATATTGATTAACCATTTTTTTTACTGAAATTTATTAGCAAAATTTTCATAGTTAATTATATCAAAAATTTATCTTTTTTTGATAAAAATTATATTAGTTAATATTGCTTTTACCTCCTGATTTTATCAATAGCTGATGGCTAAATACTTACTTTATTTCAATAATGCCATCTGAATGCCTGCATTTATAAAGCTAATTACCGATATCAGGAGGCTATCTGATGGCTGTTTGTTTACCGAAAAATAAAGGTATAAAGCCTCTCCATTCATGGAGAAAAAGCGGTCGTTTGCGAAGCATTCCGTCAGGATGGGATGGCGAGGTTTCCCGAANGCTAAATACTTACTTTATTTCAATAATGCCATCTGAATGCCTGCATTTATAAAGCTAATTACCGATATCAGGAGGCTATCTGATGGCTGTTTGTTTACCGAAAAATAAAGGTATAAAGCCTCTCCATTCATGGAGAAAAAGCGGTCGTTTGCGAAGCATTCCGTCAGGATGGGATGGCGAGGTTTCCCGCTCTTGCAGAGCCACTTCGTTAACGCCATATCCAATCGACCAAGAGAAGAAAAAAAATCCTTGAGCGCCAATCCTCTTTTTTATAAGAAGAGGTAATTCTCAATTCTCAATTCTCAATTCTCAATTCTCAATTCTCAATTCTCAATTCTCAATTCTCAATTCTTGAAGTTTTATCAACAGATAAATATGATTGATCATCCCTAAATTTTCTGGGAAAAATAACCATAATTATTCAGGAATTTGCCATAAATTTTCAGCTTCAGTACCAGCAGTTCTGATTCTCAACTTTTGACTTAATCTCTGAGTTTGATAAACAGAGAAATGTGACTTCCAATCTCCTACTTTTCCGTTACGAATAAATGGAGTCATATTAGCAGGACGTTGACTAGACCAACGACTTTGATTTTGGCTCATGTTAGTAAAACTTGTATGATGAAGAATGCTTTCTAGAATTTGTGGATTTTCAATTTTTTCTAGATAATTATCACCTAAAAATTTTGCTATAGCAACAATATTCATCTTCGGATTATTTTTCATGGATTCATAAGTTAAAAACAGAACATTTTGATCGTTTTTATGTTGCACCCAAGAAACCAAATTATCGAAGTAATCTCCCCAATCTACTTCTCCATTAATAAAACATTCAAAAAAATCATCAAATGTACCTTCAGCAAAATCATAATATTTGACAAATCCTTGAGTATGATAATAAAAAGAAACAGCACAATCAAAAGGATTACGAGCTATATAAATGTATTTTGAATTGGGATTATAAGGAGTTAAATCGTAAGTTAAATGAGTTTTTATAAAACGAGGTTCGGATAAAGATTTAACAAAATCATTTCCCACTTCTTCCAGATGAGGAACTTCTAAATTAATATTTTTACCCACAGGAAATAGTTCTCCATCATGGGATAACATCCAAACAATATGTTGAGTCCAAGTTGTTCCACATTTAGGATAAGTAACAATAAAAGTGTCTGTTGCTTGAGCTTGATATGTAAGTCCAGAGTCCCAATTTTCTGGGGGAAATCCCATTGGTAGACGAAAATTTTTGTGCAGCGTATAGCTTGGTTTTAGACCTTTTCTCATCCTAGTTATTAAAATTATTTTCAGTGAATAATTAAATTTTTATATCTTTTATATTTTACTTCAATTATGTATAAAATTTACTATAGCAATCCTATTTTAGTTGTAATATTTTGGTGGTAGGGGCGTTTTCCTGACGGAATGCTCCGCAAACATGTCGCGCAGCGAAACGGCCGTTAGCTTCGCATAACTATCGTTAACGCCCGTACAGGAGTAGGAGTCAGGAGTCATAATTTTCAAAGCTTTCAGTTTAAATTAGCTATTATAAAACTTATAACAACCTATGCGCGGATTGCTATAAGAATTGACAAAGTATTTTTTTTATAGTGCAAATAGTATTCTTTTGAAACTTAGAATGTGGGAGCTTTTCTGTTATACCAATTACCATGCATTAATTCTATACTTCAGCTTGACTTCAGAAGTCAAATAGTTACCAAGATTAAAAGTCTGTTATTGACAATTATTAGTTAGTTAGTATAGGTTTTTCCTACTTTTAACCTCTCTCGTACGGACGTTGCATGCAACGTCCCTACCCACACTTCCCACACTTCCCACACTCCCCCACCCAATCATATATAGCATTCATGCATGATAAATGGTATTACTTATTTGCTGTTCCTTGTCTTTAGTCTAAATCACTACTTCTACAAAATTACTGAATAAAAAAAGGAAAAAATAATAGAAATAGCTGTCTAAGAATAAATTGGATCAGCTCATTTTCAGCATATATCTTCGAGTTGCACCTTCTTTTAGTATTATTTTGTTAAAATGGTCTAATTATTTTTATGTTCAATCCTCCTCCAGAAATATTTTAAAATCCCAGAGATTATTATCGTAATCCCTGGATTTTTGGTATTTTAATTATTGTGGTTATTTTCCTATTTATAATTATGTTTTCTCTAGAATCTCAATCCGAATTTTTAACCGACCCATTTCTCCAAGCTCCGACAGAAAATTCTGTACAAGTTGTTTGGTTCACTGAATTTCCTGGCAAACGAAATTTTGTAATTTATGGTGAAAATTTGAATCAAGTTGTTGAGGCAAATACTACTAAATTGAGTCGAACTCGTGAAGACCAAGATTCTTTAGTTGGAAAACAAACAGAAAAAGGTTTAATTTATCAGCAACCTATAATGAGAGATATCTGGCGACATGAAGCAAAAGTTATTGGTTTAACTCCTAATAATTCTGTGCCATATCAAATTATTAGTGAAAAGGAAAATGGGGAAAAAATGAGGAGCAAAATTTTTAATCTGGCTCCTAGACCAACCTCTGGTAAACCTTTAAAAATCCTCCTAACTTCTGACCATCAATTAAAACCAATGAGTTCTGTAAATCTGCAAAAAGTAACAGAAACTTTTGATAAATTAGACGCTATTTTTTTTGCTGGAGATTTAGTTAATATTCCTGACCGAGCTTCAGAATGGTTTGATGATAATCGAGGAAATGCTTTTTTTCCGAATCTTCAAGGTAGAGCTAATTATGAATTAGAAAAAAATGGTAAAAAAACTATTTATACAGGTGGGAAGTTAATCCAAAATATGCCTCTGTTTCCAGCAATTGGCAACCATGAAGTTATGGGTATATTTTCCATGAAAACCTCTTTGAATTATCAATTTAGTCAGCCATACCCTAGAGAAGCTGCCAAAAATTTATATCCACAAAATCCTCAAAATATTAATCCTGATACCTGGTTAAAAAATAATTCTTTTAATACAGACACTTACCAAGAAATTTTTACTCTGCCTCAAAATAGTTCAGAGGAAAAAAATTACTACGCTGTAACTTTTGGCGATGTACGTTTAGTAGTTTTATATATCACAAATATCTGGCGAGTTCCCCATTTAAAAGATAATGCTAGAGGCAAATATCGGGAACGAAAAAAAGATTTTGACAATCCTGCTGAATGGGGTTACGGTCAACATATTTTTGAACCTATTATTAAAGGTAGCGAACAATATAATTGGTTAGAAAAAGAACTAGCAAGTCAGGAATTTCAACAAGCTAAATATAAAGTAGTTATGTTTCACCATCCGCCTCATTCTCTAGGTGAAAATTCTATTCCTGCTTATACGAATCCCATCCAATATATTGACCGAGATGAAAATGGCAAAATTACCATGATTCGTTATGAATATCCACAACAAAATGACTATATTATTCGAGATGTTTTACCATTATTAGAAACTGCTGGAGTTCAGTTAGTATTTTACGGGCATTCTCATCTTTGGAATCGTTTTGTTAGTCCAAGTGGGATGCACTTTCTTGAAACATCAAATGTGGGTAATAGTTATGGAGCTTATCTAGGAAATAAAAAGCGAACTGTTCCTCAAAATTATCAAGAAAAATATGCTGAAGTTGGTAATCCCAATGGTCTAGAACCGATAATTCCAACCATCGCCCCTTTACTAGATGAAAATGGTAAACCTCAACCTTATATTGCTAGTAATGACATTACAGCTTTTAGTATTTTTGAGACAGAAACAGGAAAAGTTAGTAGTTACTATTTCGATACTAGAAAGCCTAATTCTGAAGTCGTAAAATTTGATGAATTTCAACTATTTTAGTGACCATCAAATAATTAATAATTAATTCTTGCCTAACGCTTTTTGGGAATTGTTATATAGCAATCCTCCGCATATTCGTGGCAAAAAATCTTACTACTTTTTAGGGAACAGGCAACAGCTCATCTGGCAACAGGCAACAGGTGAGAGTTTCAACTTTTTTATTTACTTTTTAATTACCCGCAACATAAGCGCGGATTGCTATATACTATTTATCAAAAGTAATGCTACACTTGGAAAGTGTCAAAATAACCATCAAAACAACAAATACTATTAAATCTTTATATCAAGTCAATAAATAGTATTTATAAATAGAAGTTCTAATCATGGCAAAGTTTTTAATAATTGATATTATCTCAAAGCAAAAAACATTTTTGACACGACTAAAATAGGATTTATACCATTTTGATAAATATTTGCTACAAATAACTAGGGAATTTTTGTTTGAGTCAGGAGTCACGAGTCAGGAGTCGCATGGGAATGCCTTTAATACCATGTTTTAGATCGGAAATTATCTTTTTTGTCAAAGATAAATCTTCTGAAAAATGTTTTTATCCCCCTTACTATTCGTAACATTCTTTTTTCAAATTGGTATTATATAGCAATCCTCCGCATATTCGTGGCAAAAATCTTACTGCTTTTTAGGCAAGAGGCAAGAGGCAACAGGCAACAGGCAACAGGAGGGAGTTTAAACTTTTTTATCTACTTTTTGATTTGTCGCGACCTATTTAGGATTGCTATATATCTAATTTTTGAATAATTGTCAATATAAATCATCTTTTTTTGTTGTACTAAAAAACTGGATATGCCTTAGCCTCTGTTGCTATTGCCTTTTCCGGCAAGAAATTTATTTATATCTCCAATAAAAAAACTATATGATTCCAGAAAATATTGAATCAAAAAAAGCTCTTTTATTAGTAAATCCTCATGCCAGAAAAGTTCAAGATAATCTAAATTTAGCCTTAACCTATTTACAAGATTTTGGCTTAGAAATTATCTGCAAAGAAACTCAATCTCCACAGGATTTCAACCATTTTATTCAAGAGTATAAAAATCAGGTAAATCTGATAATTATTGGTGGTGGGGATGGCACATTAAATTTAGCCGTAGATAGTCTAGTCGAAACAGGTTTACCTCTAGGAATTTTACCATTAGGAACAGCTAACGATTTAGCTCGAACTTTAGGAATTCCTGTTTCTTTATTTGAAGCTTGTCGAGCGATCGCCACTGGCAAAAAACGTTATATAGATTTAGGAGTAGTTAATGGCAAATATTTTTTCAATGTTGCGAGTATAGGATTAAGTGTAGATATTACTAATAATTTAACCAAAGAAGCAAAGCGTCGGTGGGGTGTATTAGCTTATGCTATTACTGCCAGTAAAATGATTTTACAAAGTCGCCCTTTTAGAGCAGAAATTCGTTGTAATGGTGAATCAAAAATAGTCAAGACTTTACAAGTTGCTGTAGGAAATGGCAAACATTATGGAGGTGGGATGACTATTGCTCACGATGCAACAATTGATGACCAAAGGCTAGATTTATACAGCCTAGAAGTGAAATATTGTTGGCAATTTATTGGTNAAAATAGTCAAGACTTTACAAGTTGCTGTAGGAAATGGCAAACATTATGGAGGTGGGATGACTATTGCTCACGATGCAACAATTGATGACCAAAGGCTAGATTTATACAGCCTAGAAGTGAAATATTGTTGGCAATTTATTGGTATGTTACCTTCTATATGGAAAGGGAAATATCAAGAAAGTTTTGGTTTTCGTTCCCTCTCTAGCTCCGTAATTAGTGTTTATACTCGTAAACCTCGTCCTATTAATACTGATGGAGAAATTATTACTTATACTCCTGCTCATTTTCAAGTAGTTCCTTTAGCTTTAGCAGTTATGGTGCCGAGGAAATTAACAACTGAAAAGGAAAAACTGCAACCTGTAGTACCAATTTTATAAATGAAGGAAGAGGGAAGAAGGAAGAAGAGTTGAGTTATCTAGGAGAGAAGGAAGAAGAGTTGAGTTATCTAGGAGAGAAGGAAGAAGAGTTGAGTTATCTAGGAGAGAAGGACTAAATATTGAAAAAAAAGGGAACAATGATAGAGATGGCTGCTTCCTTCTTATACCATTTTGATAAATGTTTGCTACGAATCTCTGTTCCCTGTTCCCTATAACTAGAGTTGTGTAACATTCTTTTTTCACCCTTTATATTACTTCCTATTTCTCCCTACTTCTTACTTCCTATTTCCTATTTCCTATTTCTTACTTCTTCCTTCTTCCTTCTTTCTTCTTACTTCTTCCTTCCTACTCAAACATGACAGAAAATTTAACAATTCCCATCCATGAAACATTCCAAAAAACTATTCAAGGAGAAGGCTATTGGACAGGTACGCCAGTAGATTTTATTCGTCTTGCTGGTTGCCCAGTAGGTTGTCATTATTGTGATACTGGTTATGCGGATGGAGGAGTTGGTTTACCCAGACAAATGAGAACTTTTGATGAGTTAATTAATGAATTATTCTCTCCCAGAGTTATTATTTCTGGTGGTGAACCTTTTATTCATAAACAACTACCTACCTTAGTAAAAAGAATAGAAGCTACTGATAGAAAAGTTTCAATAGAAACCTCCGGTTGCTATTGGCAAGATATTTCCCCTAAAACTTGGGTAACTCTTAGTCCAAAACAACATATTAGTCCTAAATATCCAGTTTTACCGCAAATGTGGAAACGGGCTTCAGAAATAAAATTAGTGATAGAAACTGGCAAAGAATTAGAATTTTATAGTAAAATTTTATTAGATAACAATAATATTCCTGTTTATCTACAGCCTGAATGGTATAGTCGCAATTTCACTCTACCGTTAGTCCTAGAATTACTTCAGGAATATCCTTATTACCGACTCTCTGTGCAGTTACATAAATATTTAGGACTGCAATAACTAAACTATTAATTGAAAAGGCCGGGTCTTATAAAGTCCTAAGAAGCTCAATTTTCAATAGAACTGAAAATCCTTTTAATTCAAGGCCACAAATCTTTTAAATGTCCTGAAGGAATTAAACTCAATATCCACGAAACAACTAAGTGGAGAAAAATTGAAAGTTGAGCAAATGGCCTTGAGCTTTCCTCTTTCCTTAATCCTCCTACTAAGGGAATTTTAGATAGACAAAAAAAGCTGCCTATTTGGATTAATGATTAAATCATTAATTTCCTTATAGACAGCGAGTTCAGAACTGCAGATGGAGATACACCCTGATAGTTGAATAAAAAAGTAGATACCCCTGATGGATAACTCCTAGATGGACTAATTACCTGATGGTTTAACTCCCTAATGGCTTAGTCTCCACATCCCAAATACCAGGATTGGGGAGAAGATAGTAATAATACTACTAACACCTTACTTCCGGCTTTTGCGATCCATCAGGTCGTGCCTATGCTTCTTTTATAATTACAGACTGATTCTTTGGNGAATAAAAAAGTAGATACCCCTGATGGATAACTCCTAGATGGACTAATTACCTGATGGTTTAACTCCCTAATGGCTTAGTCTCCACATCCCAAATACCAGGATTGGGGAGAAGATAGTAATAATACTACTAACACCTTACTTCCGGCTTTTGCGATCCATCAGGTCGTGCCTATGCTTCTTTTATAATTACAGACTGATTCTTTGGAATACAAGAGGGCTTTTGCAAAAACCCACTTTTTACAGTTTGCAAGAGTGTCAGTAGTCAATTCCAAATAACAATCACAGGGTTCATCTACTACTACTATGAAACAGAATATTATTGCTTTAGGGTTAATAGCCTCCGCAGGCTTGACGTTTTTTCATGTCCCAAAGGCCAATGCCTGGAATTTAGTGCTATCTAATCAGACTGGCATTGAAGAGAGTCAGATATTAGCTAAAGATTACACAGGCCAAGGTGAGGATGGGGAAGAGGAAGTAGACACAACAAGTAAATAAAATATAAGGAAAGCCGAAATAACTTCTTGGGGATAGTATAGACAGATTAGACTAGATTTAGAGCTGGGTAGAACTCTTTGTTACTGATTAGAGTTCTACCTTCGATTATTCTATTAATAGTATTATCGACCAAAACGATGGACACAACAACTACTACACGCAGAAAAAGGGTTATTACGAGAACTGCAGAAAGAAGACAAGCTACCCCTAAAGAGAGACAGTTAATCCATCTTTTAGCTAATCTGGGATGCAGTTGCGCTAAGNTTAGACTAGATTTAGAGCTGGGTAGAACTCTTTGTTACTGATTAGAGTTCTACCTTCGATTATTCTATTAATAGTATTATCGACCAAAACGATGGACACAACAACTACTACACGCAGAAAAAGGGTTATTACGAGAACTGCAGAAAGAAGACAAGCTACCCCTAAAGAGAGACAGTTAATCCATCTTTTAGCTAATCTGGGATGTAGTTGCGCTAAGTATGCCTTCAAACACTCTAATAGCAAAGGAAAAATACCCCCTGAAGACCGAAAGCGTTTGGCAGAGTGGCACTTTCTCCGGTTACAGCAAATTCGCCGAGTAGAAAGGAGTCTTGAACCTGTAGCCCAACTTAAACGTGTTTATTATCGGAGCAAACTTAGTCCCAGATCCCTAAAATCCCTAAAACTATTATGGGCTGAAGATGACAAACAAAGAGTTAAACGGCTTGACCCCGAATTGGACGAACTCTTAAGTTTCACTCTTAACCTAGGAGATACCCTCAAGCAAATATTTCACACTATCGAATCTAGGGNAAGGAGTCTTGAACCTGTAGCCCAACTTAAACGTGTTTATTATCGGAGCAAACTTAGTCCCAGATCCCTAAAATCCCTAAAACTATTATGGGCTGAAGATGACAAACAAAGAGTTAAACGGCTTGACCCCGAATTGGACGAACTCTTAAGTTTCACTCTTAACCTAGGAGATACCCTCAAGCAAATATTTCACACTATCGAATCTAGGGAACGGGTATTCTCTAGAACTCCCATAAAAGGAGTAGGAGTAGTACCATTATGGGTTCAAGAGTGGGAAGAGTCTGACTACGATATTAATTTCTTTCCTCCTTCCTTCCCAGATTGGGCACAAATTGTCGATGACTAATATCAGTTATCAGTCTATCAGTACCTCCAACTGAGACCCTATTATTGAAATACTGAAGTTTATTTTTTTTCATCCCCTATCCAAGGGGAGGCTTTAGACCTCCTGGTTTTGGTAAGGAAGAAGGAAGAAGGCTTTCATTACCTAGAATAGAAGGCTTAAAAGCCTGAAAAAAATTAAATTTCCTGTAGATATTCACCCTTGGGTTTACACAAACAATACCAACGGACATGATATAACCTCCCTGAAAAAGTAGGATATATCTAGGAAAAATTCTAGTATTTCTATTTTATATCTCCTATTTTCTGGAGATATAAAATAGAGAAAAAAAGAATTAATTGATAATTTATGGATAATAATTTATTTGCTTTTTGATTTCTGGAT
>NZ_LGSU01001386.1 GCF_002260545.1 Hydrocoleum sp. CS-953
CCCCACACTGCCCACACTTCCCACACTTCCCCTTCTCCTCACACTCCCGATCTATGAGATCCCTTCAGGAGTTCTATACAATGGAGAGTTCTTAATATTATGGATTAGAGTAGGATTGAAACCATAGTAATCTCATAATAAATTACCTTTAAGAGGATTAAAAAAATTATTCTTGACTAAAAAGTGGTTTTATGATAATCCAATAAAAAAATCTCACAAACCAATGAACTATGTACCCGTTGATAAAATTTACCAGATTCTCATAGCCGTTCCCTTAACTGGACTTTGGGTATTGGACACTACTGCGCTCCTACCATTAGATATCTCCGAAAATAATGGTAGGGTCGGAATAATTCCATGGCCAATATTTTCCGCTCAAACCGCATTAGCTCAACCATCGACTCAACCAATAGTTCCCGAACCAAACTCAACTAACACAGTAGTAACTCCGGTAACACCATCAAACAATTCTTCTCAAACCCGCTTCGATATTACAGGAGGAAAACGATCGGAAGATAATGCAAATCTTTTTCATAGTTTCACTAGATTTAATCTGGAAAAAAACCAAATTGTTAACTTTATATCTAACCCCAATATAAAAAATATTCTAACTCGTGTTACAGGTGGAGATGCTTCTGTAATTAATGGTTTAATTCAGGTAACAGGAGGAAATTCTAACTTATTTATTATGAACCCCGCTGGTGTTATTTTGGGTAAAAATGCTAGATTAGATATACCTGCATCTTTTGTCGTAACTACTGGTTCAAGTATTGGTTTTGATGATGGTTGGTTTAATTCTAGAGGTGAAAATAACTACGATATTTTAACAGGAAATCCCAGTGCTTTTTCCTTCCCGATGACGAATTCTGGAGCAATAATCAATGAAGGTGAATTAACTGTTGAACCAGGAAAAAGTGTAACTTTATTGGGTGGAACAATAATTAATACAGGTAAAATATCTGCACCTGGTGGTGAAATTACAATCTCTACAGTTCCAGGAGAAAATTTAGTCCGCATTAGTCAAGAAGGGCGTTTGTTAAGTTTAGAAATAAAAACGGAAGATGGAGAAAGTTTAAGCACAAATTCTACAGAAGAATTACCAACTTTAAATGCTTTATCTATACCAGAACTTTTAACTGGTAATAGTGAAGTTATGGAAATGGCTACTGGAGTGATGGTTAATGATGATAATCAAGTAGTTTTGACAGGTTCTAATCAGGTAATTCCTACAGATTCAGGTACAACTATTGTTTCTGGTTCTCTGGATATTTCTTCGGCAGAAAATTCGGAATTGTTAAATACAAGTAGAATCAATATTTTGGGAGAAAAAGTAGGATTATTTGATGCGAAGCTGAATGCTTCTGGTATTCATGGGAGTGGAAATATTAGAATTGGTGGAGACTTTTCAGGTTTAGGAACTGTTCCTAATGCTAGTCGTACTTATGTTGATGAAAAGACACAAATATCTGCTACATCTTTTTTAGGCGAAGGAGGTAATGTTGTTATTTCGAGTGTGGAAGAAACTATATTTTTAGGAAAAATAGAAGCTGTTAGTTATATTGGCGAAGAGTCTGTTTCAGTAGAACAAAACCCTACTGAAAATATAGTAGAAATTTCTAGTCAAGGAACTTTAATTTTTGATGGTACTGTTAATTTAGGTTCTCCAAATTCTTTGGGAAATTTATTATTGAAGGCTGAAAATATTAATGTTGTAGATGGAAATATCGATCTAGAAGATAATGATTTAACTGAAGAAACGGCAACAGAATCTGAAATTGCTGAATCATCAATGGAAGATAATGATTTAACTGAAGAAACGGCAACAGAATCTGAAATTGCTGAATCATCAATAGAAGATAATACTTTAACTGAAGAAACGGCAACAGAATCTGAAATTGCTGAATCATCAATAGAAGATAATCCTTTAACTGGAGAAATAGCAACAGAATCTCAGATTACTAAATCATCAATAGAAGATAATCCTTTAACTGGAGAAATAGCAACAGAATCTGAAATTGCTGAATCATCAATAGAAGATAATCCTTTAACTGGAGAAATAGCAACAGAATCTCAGATTACTAAATCATCAATAGAAAATATATCAAATACAAATATTAGGATCGAAGCATCAGAAAACATAACTATCAACAATTTATCTGAAGCTGAATTAAACTTAGCAAATACAAGAGGTAAAATCTCATTTATAGCAGATAGTGACCAAAATAATTTAGGTTCATTTACGATAGATTCAGAAAATACTATTAATACTCAAGGAGCAGGAATTAGTATTTCTGGAACAACAATCAATACAGGTACTATTAATACAAAAGGAGGAGAACTAAATCTTAGCAGTAGTCAAGGTTTTGTTATGTCTAATAACTTATCTACCGCTAATTCAAATACAACATTAGAAAGTAATGGAGGAGATATAAATATTGATGCTCAGGGAGATGTTATTACAGGAGAAATTAATTCCAGTGGAGACTCCAGAGGTGGAAATATTAATCTCAATAGTCAAACAGGTAGGATTGAGATTACAACAGTAGGTATAGATGCTAGTTCTGCAAATGGTAGGGGTGGGAATATTACGATAAATTCTGCTACCGATATTGATACAGAAAATATTAATGCTGAAGGTAAACAAAGTGGTGGAAATATTGATATTACATCTGAAAATACTCTCAACCTTCGGCGAATATCAACATCAAGTGACAGCATAGAAACTGGCAATATTTCTCTGACTGGAAACGAAATTAACCTTTTAGGTGGAGAAAATAGTATTAGTAGTAATGGAAAACTTACTCTACACTCAGCATCAGAAAATCAAAATATTACTCTGGGAGGGTTTGAAAATACAGAAGCGCTTAACCTAACAACATCAGACTTAGCAACTTTGGTAAATGGTTTTGCATCTATTACCATCGGGAAATCTGAAAATTCCGGTACTATTACTATATATTCTCCAGAAAATAACAACAACAATGGAGTGAGATTTCACGATCCCCTGACTATCCAAGCAGAAACAATTACAGGTACAGGTACAATAACTGGAATAGATGGTGCCAAAATTACTCTAAATGCTAATCGTGATATTCTCACTGGCGATATTTCCGCGCCTGGAGACATTAGCATTACTAGCATTCAAGGAGATGTCAAGGTTGGAGATGTTACCACAAATACATCAGAAAATAGTATGGGCAACATTGATATTGTCACCGGGAGTGGTGCTATAGAAACAGGAAAACTAACTACTACAGGAACAACAATAGGAGGAAATATTAATCTGGAGGCAGGCGATCGCCTAACTACAGGTAGAATAAATTCCAGCGCTACATCAGGAAATGCTGGGGAAGTTAAATTGAGTGCGGAAAATGATATTGAAGTTATATCTGTAAAAGCAGAAGGTGGAAATATTGGAGGTAATGTAGAAATTAGTACAGATGATACTCTCAGAATAACAGGTACTTTTTTCAGTCAAAATCAGAATATTGCTAGCATTTCTACTGCTGGAGAATTAGCAGGGGGAAATATTACTATTAGTACAGGAAAAACACCTTTTACCTTAGGAAACGCTACAACTAACGGTTCTGTCGGAGCAATTACAGATGGAAAATTTACCATCTCGCCCGATCGCTCTCTACCCAATAGGTTTGATTTAAAAGAAGTCGAAAACTCTCAACCACAGAATAATAACTCTACTGAAACTATCACAGAATCACAGAGTCAAGAAAGTCAACTGCAACCAGATACAATAGAGTCTAATAATTCTAACGAAGAAAATCAAACTGATACAGTAATTCAACCAGAATTAGTAGAAGCATCAGAAAATCTAGAATTAGTCGAAGTGTCAGACAATATTGAGGTAGAAACACCTCAAGTTCCTATTGACGAAAATAATGAGTTATCCTTAAACACAAACCAAGAAGTACAGATAGCATCTCAAGATNCAACCAGAATTAGTAGAAGCATCAGAAAATCTAGAATTAGTCGAAGTGTCAGACAATATTGAGGTAGAAACACCTCAAGTTCCTATTGACGAAAATAATGAGTTATCCTTAAACACAAACCAAGAAGTACAGATAGCATCTCAAGATCCCGAAGCAAGTTCACAAGTTTTAGACAGTTCTGAAATTACTACCTCAGTCACAGAAAATGTAGATCATCTCCAAACATCCATAAATTCAGAAGAACAAATTCCCCCATTAGTCCTAGAAAATCAAACTACAGTAGAATTAGCACAACCTGATAATTCTCAATTTATTGTAGAAAATTCAGAAACAACTATTCTTTTAGAAGATACAAACTCTAATCTAACTCCACCAGTTTCCGAGCAAACTGTTGCTATAGAAAATCCAGCTCAAGGTAAGTCTTCGCAGAAACTAACTCCAACCATAGTCGTAGAAGAAAATATTACAACTACTGCTTCAGAAATTTCTCCCAAGAATAATTTCCATCAAATTAGCTTAACAGACACCGTATCCCAGATAGAGCTAACCAGAGGCAGAGAATTTGCTAGTTATTTAGGAAAAAATATCTCTAAGAGAACTGCCACAGCAGCAAATATCCGCAATACTCTCAGTAGTGTTGCCAAAATTGGCATCAAACCAGCAATTATATACGTCTCTGCACAACCCAATTATTTACAACTACAATTATTTTTGCCCAATGGTAAACCAGTTGTTAAAAGTATTAAGAAAAGTAGGGAGGAGGTAATGAAGGTTGCTAAAAAATTCAGCAACCAAATTAGAACTCCTAGTCAATTAGATTCTCACGATTATTTATCAAATGCTCAAAAATTATATCAATGGTTGATTGCTCCAATAGCTGAAGAATTGGTAGCTAATAATATAAATATGACAATTTTTTCGATGGATAGTGGGTTGAGAACTATTCCAATAGCAGCTTTACACGATGGTCAACAATTCCTAGTAGAAAAATATAGTTTAGGGTTAATTCCTAATTTTACTTTAACAGATACAAGATATGTCGGATTAAATGGTTCTCAAGTTTTGGCAATGGGAGCATCGGAATTTCCCGCTCATGCTAATCAAACACCTCTACCAGCAGTACCTGTAGAACTTAAAACCATTGTAAATAATCTTTGGCAGGGTAAGTCTTTTTTAAATCAAGAATTTACTCTGGAAAATTTACAGCAACAACGTAGCAAAGAAAAATTTAGAATTATTCACTTAGCTACTCATGGAGAATTTCATCCAGGGAGTGCTGATAATTCTTATATTCAATTTTGGGATACTAAGCTACGGTTAAATGAGTTGCGTCAGTTACGTTTGTATAGTCCCCAAGTTGAATTATTGGTATTGAGTGCTTGTACTACTGCAGTGGGAGACGAAGATGCTGAGTTAGGTTTTGCAGGGTTGGCAGTACAAGCTGGAGTAAAGTCTGCTTTAGCAAGTCTTTGGTACGTTAGCGATACTGGCACATTAGCTTTAATGACTGAGTTTTATCAACATTTGTCAAAAAGACCTATTAAAGCAGAAGCGTTACGAAAAGCTCAATTGGCAATGTTAAGGGGAGACGTGCATTTAGAAAATCGTCATATTCTCCGAAATGGTAATCAACATTTAGCTTTACCATTAGAGTTAGTTAGAGAAGGCAAGAGAGATTTATCTCATCCTTATTATTGGGCAGCATTTACCATGATTGGTTCACCTTGGTAATATGAAGCAGCTCTTAAGGGAAATAAGGAAATTAAAAATCTCACTTTCTTAGACAAAAGCGAGCTTAACTACTGATTGAAAAAAAGTTTCTATTTTCGAGCAAAAATTCCAGATTTACAACTGGGAATACCGAAGCTTAAAATATAGAACAAAATTAATACTAAAGTTTCTATAGTAGTTACCAACTTGATGTTTTACTTACTCAAGATTATTTATATAAGTAAGTAAAAACTTGAGTAGGAGATTTTCAAACTAAAATCATAGCTTAATTATTAATTACTATTTTTCTACAGGTAATCGTCACAATTAACTTATATATTAGGATAGGAGTTGTAAATGTTAAATACTTTAAAAAAATCTGGTTCAGATAATCCATATCTGTTAAGCAGATCTAAGGAAGCAGTTGTTGATGAAATTATTCGCCCAAATGAACTTGGTAGAATCCGCTATCGGGGTAGTATATGGAATGCTAAATGTCTCCAAGAAATTACAATTGATCCTGAAGAGATTGTATATGTGGTAGGTAATGATAATATTACTCTGATTGTAGATACTGTTCCTCATAACGATGATAATTATCCTTGCGAAAACAAGAAAAAATCACCTTCTGTAGCCCCTTTATTTTTCCTTGGTAATTTCTTACTACTGCTCTTAATGTTGTTGTAATTTTCACCACAAATGGCAGAAAAACTTCAATGCATTCATGTCCGCTTTTAAACTTCCATTAGATGCTTATTTTTATTAGTGATGTACTCCCACACAAATATTTCAGTGTGGGATTATCCTACTATAAAATATTCACATTTTAATCAACAAAAAAACTACTAAATCAGGTTAGTCAAATTAAAGCTTTGTCTTAGTTAAAAAATCCACAAATATAAACCGTAATATAAGCAATTATCTGAAGTATTGATCGACTAAGCGTGTCTAGATGATTCAAACAATAAGAGGAGCAAATTTTTATCAACATTATCTGGGAAAATTAAAATTATCGAATAATTATTAATTAAATAATTCAGCTTTATTAGCCTCCCCTTGGCTGCGCCGCGAGCTGTCGCTCTACAAGGGAAAAAAAGTGCTCTTGAATTTCCTTATATTCAATTCCCTTACGGTTTTAACCAGAGGTAATTATCAATTATCCATTAATGAATTACTCCTCTATAGAACCATTTTCTCCTGGAGCTTCAAACTTATAACCTACTTTCCAAACAGTTGTTATATACTCAAAATCACAGCCAGATTCTCTAAGCTTTTTGCGAATCTGACCAACGTGTACATCAGAACACTTTAGGTCTCCCACCCATTCACTATCCCAGACTTTATTGTACAATTCGGAGCGTTTCCAAGCATAGCCAGGCTTACTAGCCATACAAGATAATAAATTAAATTGTATATGAGTTAGAGGAATAATTTTATTCTTAAATTTCGCTTCTCTAGTAGTAGAATCTATTACTAAATCCCCAAATATAAGTTGCTTTGATTTTTTTTGAGAAGGTAGTCTTTGACGCTTCAAGATTGCTCTAATACGGGCACCAAGTTCTACCAAACCAAATGGTTTTGTGAGATAGTCGTCAGCACCTAAGCCAAAACCTTTGACTTTATCCGCTTCATCAACTAAACTGGTTAGCATCAGTACAAACACATCATTATAATTTTGCATTTCCTGACAAAGATGAAAACCAGTAGTATCAGGTAGATTGATATCTAAGACAACTAAGTCTGGTTGAAATTCCTTAAATAAAACTAAAGCTGTTTTACCATCTTCTACTGACTCTACTTGATAGTTTTGTTGACTTAAATAGCGATGAACTAAGTTTCTAATTGCTGGGTCATCATCCACCACAAGAATCTTAATAGATACCATATTAAAACTATCCTATTTTTTCCATCTTTACTTTATAAGTTTAACTGCTAGGGTAATTATCGCAAAATCACCCTTTAGGGGAATGGCCATTTGCCTGTATAGGACTCAGGAAAAAATCATAGTGGTCATAATTGAATAAACAATTACGTATTATATCAAATCCGGTTATACGGTAATCGCAAAATTACTTCCTCAACTTACAGATGTTCTATTGAATACGAATTTAAAAATTCATGCTATTCAAATGCTTTCTTTCTCCTGACTCCTGACTCCTGAGTCCTGAATTCTAGCGCGATACGATAATTAATTACCCGGATTCTATATTAGTCAAATTCAAGCTTTTTATTAGTTACTTTTATTAGTTATAAAATACACAAATATCAACAGCAATATCAGCATTTTTTTGAAGTATTGATCGAATCAGCGTATCCAGGTAATTCAAACAATAAAAGGAGCAAATTTTTATAAAAATTATCAGGCAAAATTCAAATTACTTACTCCTCTAGAGAATCATTTGACGCTGGAGCGTCAAACCTATAACCTATTCCCCGAACAGCTCTTATATAAAAATCACAGCCAGATTCTCTAAGCTTTTTGCGAATCTGACCAATATTTACATCAATACACTTTGGGTCTCCCACCCAGTCACTACCCCAGATTTCATTGCACAACTGAGACCCTTTCCAAGCACGGCCTGGTTCACTAGCCATAAAAAATAATAAATTAAATTCTATGTTCTGCTAAACAAAATGGTTTTGTGACATAATCATAGCTGATATAATTACCGCCCAATCTATCATATAAACTTTCCATTATTATCCGTTCAAAAACATAATTATCACTGTTCATTTCATTATAACTTTCTATTTCGCGATAAAGCTGAAAACCAGTAGTGTCTGGTAAATCATTATCTAAGACAACCAAGTCTGGTTGAAATTCTTTCAACAAAACTAAAGCTGTTGCACCATCTTCTGCAGACTCTACTTGATAGTTTTGTTGACTTAAATAGCGATGAACTAAGTTTCTAATTGCTGGATCATCATCCACCACAAGAATCTTCGGAGACGCCATATTAAAATTATCCTATTTTTTCTATTGTTACTTTACAAGTTTAACTTCTACAGCAATTATAGGATGGTGTCTCCAAAAGAAATATCTTTCCTCATTCTCTTCAAACGTCAAATCCTGGAGACTTGACGACTGCAACCTCAGCCATCAAACCCCCAGGATTTCAAAGACAACTTAAAACTGTAGTGTCTCCTGAGAAGGCAATATTAATTAATTAAGCATTATTTATTCAGCCACAGTAGCCAACTCTGTACTACCAGTGCTGCGCTTTCTTGTTAAGGTATTAAACAGTAACACACCGATGGCCTTAATCAAATTACCCTCTAATTCATTGAACATTTTCATGTTCATGCCAAAAGCAGCGTTCGCCTCATCAACCATTCTATCTGCTGTTGCTTGATCGATGGGTAAATCATTCATTGCCTGACGATAGTTATTCTTGAATGNGTACTACCAGTGCTGCGCTTTCTTGTTAAGGTATTAAACAGTAACACACCGATGGCCTTAATCAAATTACCCTCTAATTCATTGAACATTTTCATGTTCATGCCAAAAGCAGCGTTCGCCTCATCAACCATTCTATCTGCTGTTGCTTGATCGATGGGTAAATCATTCATTGCCTGACGATAGTTATTCTTGAATGCTTTCTCATCTGAAATTTCTGGGAATTCATAGAAAGCAGTACCTTCTCCATCAGTTAAATTCATACCTCTCTGAGCAATTTTCTTGAGAATTTGACCGCCAGACAAATCTCCCAAGTAACGAGTATAGGAATGAGCTACTAACAATTCTGGTTCTTTTTCAGAGATTTCCCTAATTCTCTGTACATAAGCTTGACCAGCATCAGAAGGAGCAACTTGCTCGCGCCAACCAGCACCATAATAAAATTTTAGGTCTTGCTCTAAGCTTTGCTTACGGTTTAGTTCTGGAAAGTAAACCTTGGAAATGATTGGATGTTCCTGGTGGCGTTGCATCTCTTCTTCCATTGCAGAATAAACAAAGTAAAGATTCTTAACTAAAGTCCGGTAGGAAGTCTTTTCTACAACTCCTTTTAAAAAACACTTGACAAAACCTACATTTTCTGCGTTTGTGTGAGCTTTTTTGGTTCCTTCACGCAATTGAGTTGCTAGGTTTACACTCATGTTAAATTCCCTTACTGATACTAAACTATACAATTGGCCGTATCAATTCCTACAGAAACTTAGAAATTAAATTGCCTATTTGAATACCTTAGAATGAATAGATGAAAATTTACGTTAAGAATAATTAAGAAGTAAACATTGACCAAATGATAGATTATCTCTCATACCATTGTACATTGAATTGGCATCTGTGAATCATCAGCAATTTACTTGGATAAGAGGGTCTTAACTGTGAACTTTTGTATTAAAAACTGTTACTTTAATTATAGAGTATCTAGGCCAAAATCAAATTATTAAATTTTCATTAAAAAATTTAGCTTTTGCGATCGAATAATATCCACTTCGCTTGCAGAGTATGACAAACGGAAAAGCTTTTTGACAACAAAATAATCAATCATCTTGGATAATTATGGAATTGCGAGGTATCTGGCTGACAAATGTTGATAGTAAAATTCTCTATTCTAGAGATAAAATTGCTGAAGCAATGAATTTTCTGGTGGAAACAGGATTTAATGTTGTATTTCCTGTGGTTTGGAATAAAGCATTTACTCTCTACCCTAGTCAACTAATGAGAAAAACTTTCGGTCGAGAGATAGATCCTCTATACCAAGGTCGCGATCCTCTAGCAGAGGTCATCACAGAAGCAAAGCGAGTGGGTATGAAGGTTATTCCTTGGTTTGAATATGGGTTTGTTAGTTCTTATAAACAAAATGGAGGGTTGCTACTGAGCAAAAAACCGGAATGGAGAGCTACTGACTGTAGAGGGAATTTATTGGTGAAAAATGGTTTTGAGTGGATGAATGCTTTGGATGAAGAGGTGCAGAATTTTTTGCTCGGTCTGGTCTTGGAAGTTGTGAGAAATTATGATATTGATGGTATTCAGGGAGATGACCGAATGCCAGCATTTCCCTCAGAGGGTGGTTATGATGCGAAAACTATGGCACGTTATCGTCAGCAGTTTTCTTGTTACCCTCCCCAAAACCATAAAAATCAGAAGTGGTTAAAATGGCGAGCGGATATTTTGACAAATTTTTTGGCTCGTTTATACAGAGAAGTTAAAGCAGTTAAACCTAATATTTTGGTTTCAATGGCACCTAGTTTTTATAAGTGGAGTTTCAATGAATATCTCCAAGACTATCCTACTTGGATCAACCGAGAAATTGTTGATATTATTCATCCTCAACTTTATCGTCGTGACTTTTCTAGTTACAAAACTATTGCGCAACAGTTAGTAAGGCAACAGTTTACTAGAAGTAAGTTGAGCAAAGTATTTCCAGGAATTTTAATCAAAGTTGGCTCTTATCGTATTAGTGTGGATTATTTGTTGGAAGCGATCGCCTATAACCGTTCTGTAGGTATTAATGGAGAGGTGTTATTTTTCTATGAAGGTTTGCGAGAGAATAATGATGAGTTGGCTAAAGCATTGAGAAAAGATGTTTATTCCAATTACAGTAGTTTTGATGTTCATAGACCACTGTAGGGAAATTTCATGGAATGTCCCCAAAATATTATTTTCAGGACTTACGCAAGGACGCTATATATAGCGTTACTAATTTAGGCGATATAGCTACCGCACTTGCTCCGCCAACGCTTAAAAATTTATAGCGATATAGCTGCCGCACTTGCTCCGCCAACGCCTCAAGACAACTACCATTGTTAAAACAAGGTTAAAAAACACCTAGAAAATAAAAATAGCCTTGAATTTTATTGTGGGCTTCTTCAATTCTTTTCTCAGATAATCTGAGAGTAATTCATGCTTGATTTTATAGATAGTTTTTCCTAGTTTTACTGCCAATATGCATTAAAAAAATCCAGACTAACATAGCACAGGCTATATAATTTTTCTGAATTTTACTGAGACGACATTGACAAAACTCGCTTGCCTTTAGTTGCTTAATTTCCCTGTGAAACTCTTCGATTTTTCATCTAGTTTGAGACTCAAATTCTAAAGCATCTACTGAAGATTGACCTAAGTCATTAGTTGCAATATATTCTGTCCTGTTGGTAGAAACAGTTGCCCAGAATAGTTTGACTTTCTTATCTCTGGTAAATCCTTTGATTTTAATTATTTTACCTGATATTTTTTCTTATTTATTC
>NZ_LGSU01001387.1 GCF_002260545.1 Hydrocoleum sp. CS-953
GAGGTCGTCATTTACAAGTGTTGCTTCGAAGATTTCTCCTGTGTCAGCAAAGTTTACAGTAGCAGTAGTTTCGCTATGACGTATGCCAGTAGCGTCAGGTCGGTTTCCCATCATGATAGTCAAGTTATTTCCGTGTTCAGTAATAACTGAACCTCCTCCCCAGACTCCAGAAAATTTACTCATGTTGTTCTGCTTTTTTTACAATTGTTTTGTTTCTACACTCTTAAGACGATTCCCAAACCCAATTTCTGAATTTTTCGAGTTAGCACCAATTTTTTTCTCTCAACTCATCCTATTAAATTGATTCAAGGCGGTATAAATATCCGGTAGTGCATCAACAAAGTGTGGGAATGATATGATGATTATTGTTCCTAAATACTTTCAATTATCATGGAATTTCCTCTTTGTGGCCATCAGATGTAGGGTGCGTTAGACGGCTCAAATCACTCGCTGCGGGTCAGTATTTAACAATCCGTCGTAACGCACCATTTAAGATGTGTTAGTCCAGTTACAAAGGACATTATGATGGTGCGTTACATTTCATTTTCAGGCGTTGCTGAATTAAGGGATGAATATTAAGTAGGATAGGCATCCTGCCTGTCCGAAAATATCAGTAACGGGCAAGATGCCCATTCCACAAAACTATTAAAATCATCCCGCATTTATGCAACGCCCATTTTCATGTCCCGCAGGGAAACGCACCCTACAAAAATAGATGATCGCCTTTCTAAATATTTCTAAATAGCTTAAGCAACTGCCTGATTTTCACCTATGTCAGACAAACACCGAGTATAATAACACCACCCATTGGGATTATTTGGGTACTCCTCAGTAAACTTTTTCAATATAGCCACACTTTTTGCCGACTCTCCTCGCAACCGATAATACTCAGCCTTTAACTGGTGAGCATCAGCGGAGTGGGGAGCTAGTTTCAATACAGCATTAACCATCTTTTTAGTCTGCTTCCCCTCCTCACCCAATACCAATTTCATCCGGCAACGATACGCCAACCGTCGTTTTAAAACTGAGTAGTCATCAGGAAGTAACTCTTCTGCTCGACTTAACTTCAACTCCGCCTCCTGAAAATCACCCACTGCTAAGAGTGCATCATAACTATGAATCAAGGCAACAATATCATCTGGCTGAAGTAACAAGATTTGCTTAAAAGCTCTCAATGCAGCGTCAGCATTATTCAGTTCCATCTGAACTCGCCCCAACGCCAACCAGTGAGACGGATTTTCTGGCTCAGAAGATGCCGCTTTCTCAAACATTTTTACTGCTTTCTCAGGGTGAGAGCGACAGACTTCTATCAAACCCTGGATATGATGACCAGTAGCAACATTACTGGATAATGGCAAGGCTTTGTCATAAATCTTAATTGCCTCACTCAGCCTTCCCATCAACTGTAAAAGCTTGCCCAGTTTCAACCCCACTTGAATTAATTGAGGTTGCCGCTCAATAACTTGGTGATATTCCTCAACAGCTAGCTCCCAGTTTCCACTTTCATAGAGCAGATCGGCTAATTCCAACCGTTTCTTCCATCCAGAAGGATACTGCTGCACATATTTAGTTAGGGTTTTCAACTTTTGCTGTTGTCGGGTGTTTTTTTTCTCCAATACAAGTTGTACATTTAACTCGACCTTTGAAGATTCGGATAATTTTACCAAACGGGGGGTAAAAACAGAAGCTGAAATCTTAGCTAAAGATACTCTTTCCTTACTTTTTTTCATTTTCAAATTTTTTAGTGGTAAATGGCAAAGGTTATGTTATACTTAAATGATTAGGTGAATTTCCCGCCGATTTTAAGCCTGTCGAGAAGATAGGTTACAGCCCATGGGGCAGTGATCTTCAGTGAAGCAGGAAGCTTGTCTCCAAAGCTCAAACCTCGGTTTGGGTAAGTCTGGGTAAGTTCAGTGGAACGGCTGGTGTTTCTAGACATATTGCTGTTACTTGATAATTGATTTGCTCAAAATTGGACTCTGTTGTCATGGAAAGATGAGATGGAATTACTGATTTTTCTGATTGAAATTCATCGAAAATCTCATCCTCTCCAACCTCTTTTAACAAGAGAGGAGAATCATCCATTCCTGATAGATACGGCTTCAATTGCTTTTGCAGAATTTCTCGCCCCTGTTGGATGCGTTTGTAAACGTTATCCACAGAGATACCAAGTTTTTTGGCAATCTCTGAGTAAGACATATCTTGGTAAAAATGCAGTATAAAAGGCTCTCGCAGTCGGGGAGGCAGAATCTCTATTTGACTGCGGATATACATTCGTAACTCGTGACGGAGAATAGCTGACTCAGGAGAATTCTCACTAGAAGCTAATGTCTGGTCTTCTCCTACTGCCATTTCTTCAATACTTTCAACACCCATTGCACCTCTGTGACGTTTTCGATGCAGATCCACGCAGAGGTTATGAGTCATTCGAGTTAACCACGCTTTGGGATTAGTAATTTTTTCGGCGTGGTGTGGTAGTTTTTCCCACGCCTTCATTCTGGCTAGACTTAATGCTTCTTCAGCATTCGTGCGATCGCCTCCCATCCAAGTTATGCAGCGACCGTAAAGATAGTCTTGATATAATAACCATAACTGCCAAAAGGCGGTGTGTTCGCCAAGAGATATACTTTTCAACAAATTATTCTTGTCTAATTTTGTTTCTGTTTTAAGTTTTTTTAAAGGAATGGAGTGAACTCTATAGGGAATTTTATGATCTGGAAAAATACTTAGGGTCATTTAGTTTAATCCTTGGTGTAAGTATTAATTCGGATGTAAATATTGGTAGTGCAGAGCGCAAAGTCTGGGATAAGTAAACAAGTCGTTCCAACTCTAAGGAGCGATAGGCGTTGCTGAATTAGGGTATGATTTTGAAATTAGGGGTTAGGGAGTAGGGAGCTAATTGCTAGTATCAATATCCCTGGCAATTTACGGCAATAACACCTCAAATCAAAAAATGGGTGGATAGTTTGAAATTTTTACAATTTTAGCTTATAATAAGTGTCGGAAGTTCTCAATCTCGATCAGGATATCAAATAGCCCATGGTATGGTTTGACTATCAGGATTCGTAAATCAATAAACTAGGGTGGGCTGCACCCGAATTTACGCTTGTGAACTGGCAAGAGCCGACTCTCCAGGTTAAAGCAAGAAGCAAACATCAAGACAGGAATTACCGGGTTTTACCTAGTTTTGCCGGGATTGTGTAAGTTTTGTACAGCAGTAGTTCTAATAACATAGTTAGGGAACAAGTAGTCTTATAAGATACATATTTATAATTCATACCTAGGTTATGCAACGCCGAAATAGGTGACCACCAAACTTACTGTTACCTCATTCTGTTCCTAGGCTTTCTTAATGCAATACCTAATAGTTGTATCTCAACCTTGTTTCACTACAAATAATCCTAACTAATGTTTATTTGCAGTGACGAAAAATGACATTTACAGGGCTTTTCAGATTGATCAACCACATCGTCATCACCAAAACCTTGTAGGGACGTTCCATGGAACGTCCCTACTGTGGTCTACTGAAATGAAAACCGCTGTAATTGCAGATTGAATCTTAACTAACTCTCAAAATGAATTTCACAATAATCAATGTGAATTTTTTTTTCACATTCGGTACAAGAACAGAAAAATCAGAAAGAAAAATTTATTTTCAATAATTTTCAACGGAGAGGGTGGGATTCGAACCCACGGAAGGTCTCCCTTCAACAAATTTCGAGTTTGCCGCATTCGACCACTCTGCCACCTCTCCCTAATTCAGTTATCAGTTAGCCTCCTATCGGAGGAACTGCGTTAACAGTTATCAGTTATCAGTTACCTTCAGGTAAGGCTAAAAGTTTGAGACCTGATTTTTTGGTCAAAAGTCTTTTGGGACTTTGGCCATTAAGATGAGCAAAATATATTTAGATTATAACGTTTCTCAGGCTAATGCTAATAATATACATCTATACTTTCAGGACTTATACAGAATCCCCATATCTAGTAGGGGCGAATGGCTATTCACCCCTACAGATAGCCTATTCTCTCAGAATTTATATAAGTCCTGTTCCCCCTATTCCCTATTCCCTATTCCCTATTCCCTGCTATTTCAAAGAAAAGAACTATCAACTTGATCTGATTCTAAAGTAGTTTGAAACCCCGTAACAGGAGTCCATTGAATCCCACCATCACGACCTGTCCAAAATAGAGGAATATTATTTTCTTGAAAAAATTCAATCATATCTGGATGGACAGAATCTGAAGAAGCGATCGCTACTTCTGGCCGAATAATATTCAATAATTCTGGATTCAGCTTATTTCCAGGCCACCAAAGTACCTGAGTCTGCTGAAAACTTCTTGCTGCTAATAACTTACTCTGCTCGGACAGTTTAGCATTTCCCAATAATAACCAACTTTGGCCATGAATCATAAATTCTACAATTGGGGTCTCAGAATTAATTAATTTTATCTGCGTAGAACCCAACTCAATATTTTGATTATTTACCAAAGTGTAGTAATTAGCTTGACTCTTTTGCAAAGCATCAAACACAGGTTGATTATTAGTTTGATAATTCTTTTCATCATCAGCTTCTACATCATAAAAAGTTTTAACTCTTAAGCTATCAAAAATATTAGACCAACCCCGACTCAGACCTTTTTGGGAATGAACCGCAATAGACCAATCAATTTTATTAATACCTTGCTGCCGTAAAAATGGTAACACTGTAAATCTGGCTGTATTTTCATCTCCAACATTAACCAGAATTACTTTACCTCGGTCTTGAATCACAAACACTGGTTCAGAGGATGAATTAAGAATCGTAGCTTGAAACACAGAAGTCCGAGTATACCAGAGAGGAATAATAATTATAGCGATCGCTAAAAGCAAACTCCACTGCCAAAACTTCAGAGGCAACTTTTTCTTTTTGCGTTTATCTGCTGCTGGGGGTCTACTTCTCAAAAACCATGTAGCAAAAATCAACCCATATAGCACAACCAACTGATAAACCGATATTGCTCCCACTGCAACTTGATTTCCTGGTAACTTGCTAAAAAACTGCACAATTTCAATCAAACTCCTAACCGGAAAAGATAATATTTCCGCTATCAGACTGCCCACATAAGGAGAAATTAAAGCCAGTATTGCACTAATAAATCCACCCAAAGTAATTACAGCAACCAGAGGTGCAGTAATAATATTCACCAAAATAGTATAGGGCGAAACCACATAAAACACAGATAGCAACAGAGGTAAGGTCCAAACAGAAGCAGCAATAGGAATAGCAACTAAAGAAGCGATACCAGAAGGCAACCAATCTAACCGTTTCATTAAAGACGGAACTGTTACCAATAATCCTAGAGTCGCCAAGAAACTCAACTGAAATCCTAAATCCCAAATCCACAGAGGATTGACTAATAACAACAAAGTAGCAGCCAAAACTAGAGAAGCTAATGGTTTAACCTGGCGTTGAGAAATAATTGCTAGCAAAGCTGCCAATCCCATAAAAGCTGCTCGCAATACTGAAGGGGAACCACCAGTTAAACCCACATAGATAATTAAAGTAAAGATACCAAAGCCAAATCTTGCTCCTGAAGGCAAATTTTTAGTCAAAGTCAGCACCACACCTAAAATTAGGGAAACATGAAAACCTGATGCTGCCAATACATGAGCTAAACCAACCTGCACAAATTTGTCTCGTAGTTGATAAGACAAATCTACAGCTCTACGTCCTAAAACCATTGCACTTACCAGAGGCCCTTCTGGAACTCCCAAAGAACTTACCTGAGCGCGAATAATTCGCTGTCGAATCTTATATAATCCCCAAGCATTACTACTTTCTTGGTTAGTAGTAGTAAGTTTATAACCTGTCACCCCAGCAAAAGAACCTTGTCTAGCTAAATAAGCACGAAAATCAAAGCCTCCAGGATTAGTAGCTGGTGATGGTTTATATAAAGAACCAGTTATTGCTACTAACTCACCAGGATCGACACCTGTTGCTTGCAGAAGGGGTATTGTGACGTAAAGTTTTCCTGTAACATCTTGGTGTACATTTGCCGAACCATCAGTACCAACTATTTCACTTACTTGAGCTACTTTTAGCCAAAGTTGTGCTTTTTCTGAGCGAGTCTTGCGGGGAGAGGAGATAACTCTTCCACGAACAGTAACTACTTGTTGTTTAGATTCACCATCAACTGGGATGATTTTACTAATATCGGTAGCTGTAGGTTGGGGTACTCTAAATTGAAAATAAATACTAGCAAGAAAAGCGATCGCTCCCGCAATTATCCACAACCAATTTGAATTTAGCAGTGATTTTCTAGTTCTTTTAGAAGGTGAATCTAGAAATTCACCACTTCTGAGTAAGTCTTCAGAATTTCTTTTTTGTTGAGAAGTTGTAATTACTGTGCTGCGTAAATTTTGTCGATATCTTTGTTGTACGATAATTGCTAATACTAATCCTATAGTTAGTACAGCATATATACCCCAGGGAACAATTGTAGATATTAGCCCCATTATGTAAGCTAGGCAGATAACGATCGCTACAGCTTGATTCATTTTTTCGTAAGGAAGAAGGAAGTTAAGCCTTTGTTTGTAGTTTTGCTCTAGCCCAAAGAATTAAGGTACTTTAGCCCAACTACAGGATTGACACAGCTAAAATAGTCTAATAGCAGTGGCGGGTTTTAGTTGCAATTTTCATGCTCACCCTAAGATTAAATCAACCCGCCCTAATGCACACCCATTTAGATGTGCCAGTCCACTACAAGCCTGATGATATTTTTATGTTAAAAACATTAACGTTTAACTACGATGAACGATAAATAGTTTAGATAGCTAAACCCAGTCTTAAACCTAATGCTGCATGAACTACCATAATAAATAGTGCTATGCTACCCAGGTAAGCATGAGTAGTGCGCAATGCTGCTTGATTTCCCCCAAATTTTGTCAGGGAAATGAAACCGTTTGCTGCTAGTAATGCTAATACAACGGAACCAGTCCAAAAATGAGGACTTTCAAATATTTCTTGTTCTTGCATCACCAGAGATAATACCCCACCTGTGTAGCCTAATGCCATAAATAGAAACATAAATGGTGCCATTTTTCGATGATTAGAACCACTTTCAATAGCTATTGCTTCATCAGTGACTACTCGTCTACGCCATCCGGTGAAACCAACAAAACCCCCCATAACAAATACAACTATCCCCATCATTAGTGGGTGTCCCCAATGTACAATTGGTTCAGGAGTACCAAAATTGCGGAATATGTCTGCGATTGGTTCTAAATATTGTCTGATTTCCATTTTTTATGCTCCATAAAACTGATATAAAGCGTCACATATATTGACCAATTAAAGTTTACTTCAAAATTCCACAAACTTAAACCCCCGTTGTCAACCTATCGAGAGTAGCCTGTGTTTCAGCCATTATAGTTGTTTATTGGTTATTTAGTTTTAATTTAGTCCTGATGGATTTTATTGAGATTGAGTACACTCAAGTCCTATATTTTCTGGCGAATTATACCGTTATTCTTTTATTAAGTCAATACTCTAAAAAATGGTATTTTATTTTATTTAAGGTCAAATCCCCAGTTTCTCTGCTTTTTTTCGGAGTGTTACAAGAAACCAGGTTTATGGGAGGTAGATGTTAGTATATTGGAGATGTCTATTGCCACCAATTTGGCACAATTTAACAACCTCAGGACTTACGCAAACTTGTAGATCATACGCTATCTGTAGAGGGCAAATGCCATTTCCCCCTACTAGGTATGGCGTTTCTGCGTAAGTCCTGAACCTATCAAAATAGATAATACAACATGAGTCCATCTACATCTTTGCCCGATATTTACTTCAATTTCTTTATGTTTACCACTGATATGTTTGTGTTCCCTATGAACATGAACACCCCTAATGTAGACTATAAGAAACTTGTGGTAAATCATATTAGACAGCTACAAGCATTTGGTTATAATGGGTTTGAGTTTCCTATTGCTCCTACTTTTGGAGAAAATTTTAGCCAAGATATCCAAAATTATCAGGAATTAAAGCAATATCTCAACGATCAAGGGTTGTCCGATGTGAAAATATCCACGAATGTACTAGGAACTAGAACTTTTGATCCTAGTTCTTTCTATCCCCAACAACGGCAAAAAGCACTGGAATATTTGAAATCACGAGTTGATATTACAGCCACTTTAGGGGGTGAAATTATGATGGGTCCAATTCTTATTCCTTATGGTGTTTTCCCTACTACAGATTTTAATGATCCTATTTGGAGCGATCAACTACAAGAACATTTAGGACTACGCTATCAAAATGCACAACCTATTTTCAACGAATTAGGCAAGTATGCTGAGGGAAAAAATGTCAAATTAGCCATAGAACCTATTACTCATTGGGAAACTCCTGGACCGAATAAATTATCTCAATTAATAGAATTTCTTCAAGGTGTGGAAAGTAAACAAGTGGGAGTTGTAATTGACAGTTCCCATGAAACGTTAGATGGAGACGGACCGGAAATATTCTCAGAACAAGTTAAGCATTTAGCTGACGAAAAACGGCTACATCATATTCAAATTTCATCTCCTGATCGTGGTCCACTTCATACCAGTTGGCTACCTTGGCAGGATTTTCTCAAACCAGTCTTGGAAGTGTATAACGGAGCAATTGCTATAGAAATTTTCAATGCAACGCCTCCCTTTGTTGACCTCCTGCGTCTGTCTCGACGCAAGTTTTGGATACCAGGGCAAGATCACCCTAATGAATATCCGAGTGCTTATGACATTGCCAAGAAAGCTATTGAAGCAACCAAAAAGGAAATTACAAAAGTTCTAGCTCCCCGCGCTGTCTCGTAGAGCAGCGTCGGGAGTATGTCAAGTTTAGGCTGCTTCCACAGTTTCTTTCAACAGTGGGAAGTTAAGACTTTCCCGTTGTGCTAAGTAGAGTTGACCTACTTGACGTGCCAAATTACGAATTCTGCCAATATAACGAGTGCGTTCGGTGACGGAGATTACTCCTCTAGCATCAAGTAAGTTGAAACTGTGGGAACATTTGAGAACGTAGTCGAGACTCGGTAAAACTAATCCTTGTTTTGTCAATTGTTCTGCTTCTTTTTCATAGAGACCGAATATAGTAAAGAGAAACTCAGGATTAGATGCTTCAAAATTATAGGTACATTGTTCAATTTCTCCCTGAAGGTAAACATCTCCATAAGTGACATTATCAGTCCAAGCTATTTTAGTAATAGCATCAACTTCCTGGAGATACATCGCAAGGCGCTCCAAACCATAAGTAATTTCAATGCAAACTGGTCGGCAATCTATACTACCACATTGTTGAAAGTAGGTAAATTGGGTAATTTCCATACCATCAAGCCAAACTTCCCAACCAACACCCCAAGCACCCAGAGTGGGAGACTCCCAGTTGTCTTCTACAAATCGAATATCATGGTCTTCTGGACGGATACCCAGAGCGCGGAGAGAGTCAAGATAAACATCTTGAATATTATTAGGAGACGGTTTGATTAAGACTTGATATTGATAGTAGTGTTGAAAGCGGTTAGGGTTTTCCCCATAACGCCCGTCCGTGGGGCGACGACAGGGTTCAACGTAGGCAACTGACCAAGGTTCAGGACCAATCGCCCGCAGAAATGTGTGGGGGTTCATTGTACCTGCCCCTTTTTCGGTATCATAAGGTTGAGCGATGAGACAACCGCGATCGCTCCAGAATTGATTTAAGGTAGCTATGACTGATTGGAAGTTCACTTACTTTTTTTTAGGTTTTTATTTTACCTGAAATTATGGCATTATTTGGGATATTATGAGCAAAATACTCTTTTAATTTTTCCCATTTATCATATTGTCTAACATAAAACAATTGTATTGTCAACCAGAAAAAAAAAATAGATTTTTTACTATAATTTAATTAGGAATCAATCATAGGTAATTAGTAATGATTACATCCCCAGTTGTTGTCAAAAAATCAACAGAATATACTCTAGAAGATTGGGTACAAAATCCTCCAGAAAAGAAAGAGTGGGTTAACGGGCAATTATTGGAGAAAAATGACATGACTCTTAAGCATAGTCGGATTCAAGGAAATCTTTACTTTTATTGGAGAAGTTACAAAGATTCTAGTGGGCAAGGTGGAAAAGTTTATACTGATGTACCTTGTCGTACAAATAAGCAAGGGCGTTACTCTGATGTTGCTTATCTTACTCCAGAATTAGAGGCAAAATTTGGCAATGAAAAAGTCTTACCTCAAAGTTTTCCTTTAAGTGCTGAAATTGTTTCTCCTACAGATTTAGCTGAAGATATTATTGCCAAAGCACAAGAATATTTAGAGTCTGGAGGCGAAGAAGTTTGGTTAGTATTTCCTGAGAATAAATGGGTAATTGTTGTGACTCAAGAATTGAGGCTTATTTTTATTTCTGGGCAAGTTGTTAATACTCAAAAAGTTTTAAATGGTTTTAGTATTCCGGTAGATGAGTTATTAAGTTAATTAGGACTTAAGCAGGTGAACCCAGAAACAAGTTTTTTTAGTCGATGTATATTCAACCTCTCCAAAAATCAAAAATAAAGTTAATTATTATCCATAAATTATCAATTACTTCCCACTATTACCGAAAAATTCAGATATAAAGCCTCTCCATTCATGGATAAAAAACAAAAAAAATCCTTTTATACTATTTCTCAATGAAGTTGCACTTAATAAAAGATAACAGCTATTGCTAAAATTAAGCTTTGGAATTAAGCTTTGGGTAATAATTATTAAGCGCATTGTTACAGAGAAATGATATTAGTCAATCCTCTTATTTCTAGGAAAAAGTAATTATTAATTATATCATGTCCGCTGGTATGGTCGCGTCGTGTAAAAGTTGGGGAAATATTTACATTATGTAAGGTTTTTCCTTTTCTTCTTTCTTCTCTCCTAGATAACTCAAGCCTTCTTCCTTACCTTCTCACTTGTAATACCGATGCTACCGGACATGATATTATTAATTGTTTAATTATTCTCTTTAATTCTATGAATAATCAAATTTTGAAGGAAAAATTACAAGCGACCATCAAAAATATTCAAACTAGAAATGATGGTTCTCCTGTTACTAATGTGAAGTTAGAAAAAACTTTAGAACAAGAAATTGAAAAGTTAACAAAAGACTTAGAAAGTCTCAATCTTCATCCTCAACCTCTCCTCTATACTCCTAATTTATTAGAAGGAAGTTGGCAACTACTATACTCTACAGCTAGAGAAATTCGTTCTTTAGATTCCCTACCATTGGGATTAAAAGTAGGAAAAGTTTATCAAGTAATTAATGTTGCCAATAAAGAATTTTTTAATATCGCCCAAGTACAACATCCTATGAAATTAATATCAGGATATGTGAAAGTAACTGCTAGTTTTGAGCCAGCTATAAATACATCTGGTTTAGCAGATAAACGCATCAATGTCTATTTTGATAAACGTTATTTAGCGATTGAGAAAATTGTAGGTATTGACACACCTAAATTAAATCCTTTTAAAGTTGTAAAAGCTAATAATCCTCAAGGTAGAGTTGCCACACTTGATATTACTTATATAGACGAAAATTTTAGAATTGGACGTGGGGGAGATGAAAGTTTATTTATTCTGAATAAAGTCAATTTGTAAACATTTCCTGCGGAATGCTGCCCAAACAGGTCTTAGCCGTCAGCTATCAGCTTCTTTTCATGAATTGATAATTGATAATGGATAATTGATAATACCATTTCTCAAAAACTTTTCTACATTTGATTAAAGTAGGGGAGTAGGGGAAGGTAGGGACGTTGCATAAGGGCGTCCCTACAAACAAGAATAATTAATGCACTCATAGTGCTCAAACTAACAAAAAAGTA
>NZ_LGSU01001388.1 GCF_002260545.1 Hydrocoleum sp. CS-953
AAATCCTGTTAGCGGAGCTTTTCCCTATACGAAAAACCCTTTATTAGTCTACTATTCCCTATTCCCTATTCCCTATTCCCTTGAAACTTAAAAATAGTCCGAAAATTTGTACTTTTTCAAGGTTTAGAACCACTTAAACTAATATATTACCACGATTCTATATTTATTCAGCTAGCCCTAAATACCTCTTCACTTCTTCCTTTTTCCTTCTTCCTCCTTAACTTCTTCCTTCATTTAATTCAAAGCGATAATTTTCAATGACAGGATTTGCCAATAATTGATCGCAGATTAATTCTAATTGTTCCCTAGCAGTTGCCTCATCTGTTGCCTGAAGTTTCAACTCAATATATTTACCAATTCTAATTTGTTCTATATTTTCATGTCCCATTTGTACTAATCCAGATTGAATTGCGGTACCAGCAGGGTCTAAAACAGATGGTCTTAGAGTAACATGGATTTGTGCTTGATATTGTTTTGTCACGTTAGTATAAAAGTTAAAATTTTAATAGAACTACTTTTAGATATTATCTGTTAATTTCTACCGCTCAACTAAACTTACTCAAACTTACTCAAAAACCTGAAAGATTAGTTGAACGCAAGTTGTTCTACCACCACAGGGTCAAAGGGCAAACCCTTGATAATTCATAATTAGAGATAGTTTTCATTATGCATTATCCATTATCCATTATTCATTATTTATATTGGCCATGAAAATCAATCGCACTCGGTCTCAAGAGCGTATTTTGAAATTACTAACAACCCAGAAGCGATCGCTATCTGCTCAGGATATCCATTCAAAACTACGCAGATGTAACAAACCTCTGGGACTAGCCACAGTATATCGTTCTTTGGATGCTCTCAAACTAGAGGGAGTAGTAATTGTGCGGACTTTGGCTAATGGTGAATCTGTTTATAGTTGTCTACAGCAAGACCAACATCATCTGACTTGTGTTAAATGTGGGACTTCTATACCTATTAATGAATGTCCTGTCCATTATTTGGAGGACAAATTGCAGGAGTCCCACAAATTTAAGATTTTTTACCACACTTTGGAGTTTTTTGGACTTTGTGATAAGTGTACCTTAAGCTGAAGATATTTCGTGATTTAGAATTCAGAATTCAGAATTTAGAATTTAGAATTATTAAATTTTTCGGCGTTGCTGAATCAAGGTATGAAAATAAGAACTTAATAATTTCAAGTATTTTTGATTCAATATTTTCGCAATTGCCAAAAAATTCAATTCATAGCCACCTATCAGCAACGCCAATTTTTCAATTTTACATTCTTAATTCAATTTGCCATACTAACTGCCAACTGAATTTTTGCCATCTGCCACAATAGAACGCATACCTTCTAAAGTTGCTGGAATATTCCGGGGGTCCATAAACATAACTTTACTACTGTCACTACTACCAATCTTCTGACCCATATCCAGATAATTTTGAGCTAATAAAAATTGGAGTGCTTCTTTTGCATTGGGCTCTTCACGAAGAGTTTTAGTAATAATTTCTAATGCTTCAGCAGTTGCTTGAGCATTCAATACTTGAGATTGACGTTCGGCTTGAGCCTTCAGGACAATTGCCTTTTGTTGTGCTTCTGCTTCTAAAACAGTTGCTTTTTGACGAGCTTGAGCATCAAGAACTTGTGATTCTGCCTTACCCCTAGCAGAGTTAATTGCAGAATCTCTTTCCCCTTCTGAAGTTAAAATTGCTGCTCGTTTTTGCCGTTCGGCAGTCATCTGTAATTCCATAGAATCTTGTACTGCTTTAGAAGGGCTAATATCTCGTAATTCTACCCTAGTTACTTTTACTCCCCAAGGGTCAGTAGCAATGTCTAATTCTCTCAGTAATACCTCATTAATTTCTGTACGAGCTGTAAAAGTTTGGTCTAATTCTAATTTACCCATTTCTGCCCTAATTTGAGTTAAAACTAGATTAACCATTGCAGATTGGAGATTTTCTACTTTGTAGTAGGCTTTCTCCATATCCATAATTCGCCAATAAACTACAGCATCTACACTAATTGCTACGTTATCTCTAGTAATACATGGTTGAGGTGGAATATCTAATACTTTTTCCCGAATAGTTTCTTGATAAGAAATTCTATCCAAAAATGGGATAACAAATTTCAAACCAGCATCTAATTTTCTACCATTATATCTGCCTAAAGTTTCAACTAAAGCTTCGTTACCTTGATTAATAACTTTGACACTTCCGGCTAAACTTGAACCACCTAAAGCTAAAAATACGAGTAAAAATAACTGTTCCATTTTTCATCTCCTAATTATCTAAATTAGTGGGAAAGATAAACTGAATAATTTAAGAAATTTTATAGTAGAATCTCTTTCCCCTTCTAAAGTTAAAATCGCTACAGGTTTTTTTCCCTTCTACAGTCATTTTTAATTCTCTATAGAAATCAGGAATAATTTATGAGACTGAGTGTAGTTGAAACAACCTTCATAGGTGAAGTATTTCTGACTAATAAATAAGGTCTCAACCTTCCCTTTTCAAGTGGATAAAAAAGGAAATTTCGGATTTTAGTAGCCTCCGAGTTCAGCCGGAAGCACTGTTAACGCAGTTCCTCCGCAGGAGGCTAACTGTTAACGCAGTTCCTCCGATAGGAGGCTAACTGTTAACGTAGTTCCTCCGCAGGAGGCTAACTGATAACTGAAATAGGACTTCCGACTAGACCTGAACCACCTAAAGCTAAAAATACGAGTAAAAATAACTCTTGCATTTTTGGTCTCCTAATTTTCTAAATTAGTTGTTATTTGAATTGATTTTTATGAGAGGAGTTAAACTGAAGAATTTAAGAAATTTTATAGCAGAATCTCTTTCCCCCTTCTGAAGTTAAAATCGCTGCAAGTTTTTTCCCTTGTACAGTCATTTTTAATTCTATATAGAAATCAGCAATGATTTATGAGACTCAGTGTATTTGAAACAACCTTCATAGGGTGAAGTATTTCTGACTAATAAATAAGGTCTCAACCTTCCCTTTTCAAGTGGATAAAAAAGGAAATTTCGGATTTTAGTAGCCTCCGAGTTCAGCCGGAAGTGACTAATAAATAAGGTCTCAACCTTCCCTTTTCAAGTGGATAAAAAAGGAAATTTCGGATTTTAGTAGCCTCCGAGTTCAGCCGGAAGAACTGTTAACGCAGTTCCTCCGCAGGAGGCTAACTGTTAACGTAGTTCCTCCGCAGGAGGCTAACTGATAACTGATATGGAACTTCCCGCTAAAATAGAACCACCTAAAGCCAAAAATAATAGCAAAAAAAACTGTTCCATTTTTCATCTCCTAATTATCTAATTAGTTGTTATTTCAATTGATTTTGGTTAGGGGGATAAACTGAAGAATGTAATAAATTTTCTGGCAATACAAATAAAGTATTACCCTCTCGTCTAACGACAATAACTTTTTCTTGAGCAGCGATCATACTATCTTGATCCTCACATTGAGCGCGCCAAGAATTACCTTCATAAAGTACCCTACCAGGCTGACCTGGTAATATTTCTGTTAAAGTTTCTGCTTCCTTGGCATCAGCAATAGTAGCTACTGTACGGTGGGGCAACAGACGACGGAAAGCAAAAATAGAAGCTACAGAAAAAATCATCCACAAGGCTACCTGTAGACTCACACTAGGAATTAAGAGGGACACTCCTGCCACAACAAAGGCACTTAGTCCCATCATAAATTCTACAAAGGCCGTGGGTACAAGGAGTTCTAAAAAACAAAGAATTGCCCCAGCCAATAACCAAAGTATCGTTGGATTTAATAGCATGGATAAATGGGAGTGGTGAGGTTAAATTTATTAGTGATTTTTCCGTAAAATTACTGTAATTTGGTGACATCACTACCTAGAATCATACCTTGACAAATAATCAGGTATATGATCAGTTTATTGTGAAATTTATCAAGATAGCTTCTATCTCAACATATCTTTGCGTTTTGACGCTCAGAAGGTTCTCTGAAAACCTCCTAATTTATTTATCAAGAGCTAAAAAAACAATTCCTTACGAAAATTCTCAGATTAATCTTTAATTTTATTGCTTTTGACTTTTAATTTTTGACTTTCGACTTAATAAAAAGTATTTTTTCCTAACTATGATTACTTCTGCCCCACTAATTTATTGTCCAAATACTAATTGTCCCAATCCGTCTAACTCCTGGGGTCGCCAAGAGTGTGAAGCTTGCCAAACTCACTTAATCTATCGCTATTTATGGGCGGTTGCTCCAGAGGTTGAGATTTCTGTAGGAGAATTATTGGGCGATCGCTACTATGTTGTAGCTCCACAAGTTTGGCTGGATACTAAGCCTGGTGAACCTCCCTTTATGTATGAGGAATTACCAGATGATATTATGCCTTATCTACACTTATATCCCCAGAGGCTTCATACCCCAGAGGTATATGGTTTTTATCAACATGGAGAAGAAACTTACCCTACAGATATTCTGTTGTTAGATAACGTTCCTCTAGACTCTGAAGGTAAGTTGTTTCCTCCTTTTGTGGAAGCTTGGCCTACAGCAACTCCTGTACGTCAGGTTTACTGGTTATGGCAAATGATGCAGTTATGGAAACCTCTATCAGAAAAGCGTGTAGCTTTTAGTTTATTTACAAATAATTTACGGGTGGAAGGTTGGCGGTTACGACTGTTAGAGTTGGACCTACAAAGCCGTAATACTAAACTTAGAGATTTTAAGATTTTTTGGTCAAATTTGATTGCTACTGCTCATCCTCATATTCAACAACCATTGACAGAGATTTGTCAGATGATTAGTGATATTGGTGAATCTCTAGAGGCGATCGCTCCGAAATTAAACCAACTACTATTAGATCAGGCAGCCCAATTACCATTAAGTTTCCAAATAATGGGGGCTACAGACACTGGGCCAGTGCGTCTGCATAATGAAGATTGTTGTTATCCTATAGAACAAGATTTAGTTAATAATCAGCTAGTACCCCATTTAGCAATGATTTGTGATGGAGTGGGTGGCCATGATGGGGGAGAGGTAGCTAGTCAATTAGCAGTACAGTCCATTAAAAGATTAGTTCAAAACTTATTGACAGAGGTAGGACAACAACAGGAGTTAACATCTCCAGATTTGGTAAATAAACAACTGGAGGAAATTATTCGGGTAGTCAATAATATGATTGCCACTGAGAATGATGAACAAGGAAGAGAGTCTCGACAGCGGATGGGTACAACATTAGTTATGGCATTACAGTTACCCCAACAGGTGAAACCTTCCCCAGAATCAAATCCAAATAATGCCCATGAGTTGTATGTAGCTAATGTGGGTGATAGTCGTGCCTATTGGCTAAGTAGAAATGCCTGTCAGTTGTTAACTGTGGATGATAATGTGGCTTCTAGGGAAGTACGTCTGGGTCATTGTCTGTATTGGCAGGCATTACAACGTCGTGATGCGGGTGCTCTAACTCAGGCTCTGGGTACAAGGGATGGAGAGTTTATTCATCCCACTATTCAGAGATTTTTGATTGAAGAAGAGGGTTTATTACTTTTATGTTCGGATGGTCTAAGTGATAATGATTGGGTTGAGAATTCTTGGACTGAATATACTCCCAAGGTTCTCCGGGGTGAAATTTCTCTGAAGCAGGCAGTAGAGTCTCTAATTGATTTGGCGAATGAGAAAAATGGTCACGATAATACTTCGGTAGTCCTTGTCCACTATCGTCTTTCTCCAGAACAGTTGATTTTATCGAATACTCCTACAGCACCACCCCCAGTCAGGGAAGCTTTAATACCAGAATTGTCTGAAACTTCTCAAGAACTTCTTTATAGTAATGATGAAGAAGGATCGGAACCTGAGCCAGAGTCTGAAGCTAACCTTAATCCTAATCCTGAGTCTGAGTTAGAACCTGTCCAAGATTCTCCAAAATTAAAACCCTGGATGTTTATGGTTGGTTTGTTATTAATATTGTTGGTAGGAGCAGTTATAGCAGTATGGCGGAATTGGGAAAATTTTCAGTCAACTTCTGATGATTCTCCTGCGCCCTGGCAGAGTCCTATGATACCGGAGCCTTCTGAACCTCCAGTTTCTCCTAATTCTTAATCTTTAATTTGGGGCTGTTAACGAAGTCAGAAGTCAGAAGTCAGAAGTCAGAAGTTGTTTTTGTAATATCATGTCCGGATGTAATGGTATAAATAAAATATTTGGCGATCGAGAGGATATATTTTAATTTCTCCCCTACTCCCCTACTCCCCTACTCCCTTACTCCCCTACTATCTTAATTATAAATGTTCAACCGGACATGATATAATGAAGATTTTGAGCAACTCTCCAAAAACATTTCGTCAATCAAGGCGGGCTAAATGACCCAATTATTTTGATACAGCACTTCCCGCTTCCCGTGAGGTACACATTTGGCGAGAAAGATGCCAGCATCAGAAGAGTTTTACTATTCGCTCCTTGTACCTCATTTGTCCGAAATCTGCTGTAAATAGTTAGACAAAATGATTTGTGTATTTACTAATCAGCTATATTCCTTGTGACTTTTGACTCTTTACTCTTGCCTAATTCCTAACAATTGAGATATTAATTTTTGTAGGTCTTTTGACATGGATGTATTGAAAATAATATTACCCCCTAAATCTATGATCTTTGATGAAAAAATTGTCAAAAGTTGAATAGATGTGAATGTGGGTAGGTTTTATGCAAAAATAAGGAAATTGTTAAATTTAAGTGTGTAATTTCTTCTTGGAGTTGCATGAAAATTTGTAGGAGAATATAATAGAAGGTTTTATTGTATGAAAGTAGGCGATCGTGTTCGCGTTAATAGTTCTGTTGTTGTTTATATTCATCCTGAACATAGAGGACAACCATTTGACATTAACGAGCAGGAAGGAGAAGTGATTGGTATTGTCAATGAATGGAAAGGTAGACCAGTTAGTGCTAATCTGCCTATTCTTGTCCAATTTACAAAAAAATTTAAAGTTCACCTTAAGGAAGAAGAGTTAGAAATAATCTCATAAATTAAGGTGAATGTCAATAGTTTTTATGGGGCGTTGTCCCCATTAAATTCCGTATTTGATATAGTAGTCTGAATGTGAGTTATTTAGAAAATTTATTGAAATTAGGAAACGGAAGTAATAAGTACCTGGACAAAATAACCAGTAGATTTTTGAATGTATGGAAGCAAAAAGCAAATATCGGAGATTCCAAAGATATATATAGCAATGAGCGCTGGTATATTTACAAATTGCAGGAGAGGCCAAAGAGCTAAAAGTCTTATATTATCGGCAATTTATTCCCCCTATATATAGCAATGAGCGCTGGTATATTTACAAATTGCAGGAGAGGCCAAAGAGCTAAAAGTCTTATATTATCGGCAATTTATTCCCCCTGTTGCCTGTAGCAATAGTGCCTGTTGCCTGCGCACAGCGCTATACAATTGATTTTGTCTACCAACTTATTTTAATCTATTTCCTTTAGCCCTATTGACTTTCAAGTCATTTTCGCTGTCAAAAATGTCAAAGTACCACTAATTATATGGATTTTTGACAAATAATTTTGTAGTGCTATACTAAGTTGTTTTTTTAGTTATTTACGATAAATTAGTTGTAAGAAAAAACCAAAAATATTGATGTCACTCCGCATTTTTTGTAGTTCTTTTTGGTGTTGTTCAGCTATAGCATAATACCACTGACAATAATTGTTAAAGTCTTCTCTATATTTTACCTCTTGATAAAATTCCTGGGTAGTTTGATAAACTTGACAAATTTCTGTAGCAGGTGAATTTGCTTCTGGAAAAATGCCTCTTAATTCTGGGTGCATTTAAAGTAACTCCTATTATTGTTATTGAATTATACAAATGTTTTGATTATAGCAAGAGAATATTGATTTTTATAACCAGCCGCGTAGACGATAAACGATCGTACCTATATATTCCTTTAAAACTTTAGTAGAATTTTGTAAATTTGCAGCATCAGGCATCATATTTAATACAATACCTTGCCAACTATCTGTTCTTTCTTGTAAATCTCTTTCAGTAACTAAAAAATCTGTTGGTGCTGGAATTACTGGTATTTTCTGCTTTTTGAATATCAAAAGAGAACGTGGAGTATGCAGCGCTGAAGTTACTAACAATACAGAACCTTTTATGTCTTTTGTTTCTAAAATTTGTTTAACATTAACAGCATTTTGATAGGTATTCAGAGAGTCAGTATCCTGTAAAATTGCTGTTTTTGGTACTCCCATAGACTCTGCAATTTCTGCCATATCTCCTGATTCAGGATTTCCTCCATCTTTCCAATCAATTCTACCTCCACTTAATATAAGAAAAGGTGCTTTATCTTGTTGATATAATCTCACTCCATGTAAAATTCTATCCCCTGCTTCACTAAAATCTACCCAGGGGCGCGGTGAATTAGCTGGTTTAATCCCACCACCTAAAACAACTATTGCTTCTGCCGAAGGTAATTCTTTTGGCGGTAAATTTTGCCATTCTAAAGATTGAATAAGCCCTTGAGAAACCCAAGAATTACTAAACACAAGTGTCACTGTAAATGCCAGAAAAATTGCCAATGCTGACCATTTAGGATGCCACCACAACAACACAAAAGCTATCAACATTAGGAGGCAAGATAGACCCAATGGATAGATAAATAAAGGGAGTAATTTAGAGAGAAATAAAAACATTAGTAGGTCAAATTTGACAGACTATTAGTATTTTTTTCGAGATTTTGAGGATATTTGACTTTGCCTGAAAAACCAACTCAATAGAGAAACACCGCTACGTTCTTTAGGTGTTTTAGGCCATGTTTTAATTGCTGAGGTTGGTTTTGATGGTGTAGGATAATCTACAGATTCAGCATCTGTTTTTTCTGGGATTTCTGGTCTTGATTCTATTTGTGACCAAAACCCTAATAATCCAGCAGAAATTCCTCCAATTACACCAAATATAATACTTGATTTTATTGTATATTCTAGTAAGCTAAAACTAATACTGAAAAATAGAGTAGCTGCTAGTCCGGCAATTAAGCCTTTTGATATTGATGGTTTATCCATGCTTAATTATAGTTATTGGAAACAACAATTTTTTCTAATTTGGCTAAAAATTATAGTTTTTATTAAATTGATTAATCTTGATTAATACAAATTTAACTTCCCTTCGGGGAAGTCAAAGCTCTCCGGTGGGGGAGCGTCATAAAGGAAAGCCAGGGCCAAGATTCTGATACCTTCATAAGCTGTTCATATGCCGCAAGACATGCTGGTACATTTTGTTAGTATCAATGTCAACACAGGGGTCCGACATCACCTCTGTCACGCGCAGCGGTCAGGGTTTCCCAGACTGAATAATCCCCCGTTTTCCCGTAAGGGCAACGTCGGGAGTATGTCAAATTATAGCAGTCTGAAGTAGATACTGAGGACTCAGGAATCAGGAATTAGGAGTCGTGAGGGGGAGAAAAATCAAGGGACAATTCTTACTCCTAGCTCCTCTATAAATTCCCTGTTCCTCCTAACTATTCCCAAGGGTCAATACCTACAGGAGATTTAATTTTTTTCTGGCTCTGAAGCCTTCTGTTCTAGATAACTAAAACCTTCTTCCTTCTTCCTTACCCTTACCTTACAATACAGAATGCTACCGGATCTGTAATATTGTTCAATTAATCACTATCCTCCCAAACCCAAAACGTTCTGTAATAACATTTGGTCTTCACCTTTAAGTTGAAAGCGACCACTCTCAATATCTCTAATCCAACTTTGGCTTTTTCCTAGCATAGTTGCCAATTGTCTCTGACTTAACTGTTGATTTTTCCTAGCCATCATAATTTGCTCACCACAGATAGCAGAAAGCTTCTTTGTTTTTTTGCGCTTATTAGTATAGCGTAGCTTCTGTTTTTCAAATTCTGCTAAATGTCGATCCCATTCCTGGGGGAGTTGAAACAACAGAATACGAGCATTCATTAACATATTCCATTTACCTCTTGGACCGTGATCTGTTAATCTCTGATGATTACTACCATCATCGATCCAAAAATCTAAAGCTGCATCACCATCATCAGGTAAAGCTGCCAATTTAGCCCACATTGGTTGAATTTCCTGGGGGTAAGTTACGGGGTCAAATTCAGGTTTGAGTCCATAATGGCTGAGAACTTCCAGATCACTCTCAAAAGTCTTCATTAGTCGTTTTCGATCATCTCTAAACGAAGATGCTTGTCTAACTTTATGTTCACCATAAGCAACTCGCATTAAGGTAGGTACAGTCAAGCGTTGCTCCCTACCCATTTTTGTTTTGAACAATAACCATAACAACATTCTCGCAGTTCCTTCATGTTGCTGCCAGATACTCATCACAGTAGTTAATACAGACTTAGGTAAAATCCCATATTGATAAAATGCTGTGCGCTCTTTGCAGGCTTCTTTGTTAAGGAAATATTTAGCCCAGATACCAGCTCTAACTCTAAAAGTTAGACCAACAAGATGTTTACATCCTGTGGAATCTTCAGAAAAGTGATGTTGGATTTCTAATATATGCCACAGTTGACTTTCTGGCAATGAGAAGGCATTTATTTTGCCTTGCTGTGGCCACTCAATAGCAGTAGTAATTTGGCAAGGTTGTTGAGCAAGATTTTTAATCAAACTCAGTTTAGTTGCCTTAGATAGGTCTTTGCGTTTTTCTAGCCCCAGGTATCTTTCTATTTGCTGATCGCTGATGACAAATTCTTGCTCCCATGGTTTGTCAATAACTGTTGCATGGGCAGCATAAATTAGGTGTATACAGGCTGCTCTGATATCCATTGCTGGTATATCTGTTACTGTTTTGACATCATCATTTAGAGTTTTGGATGTATACTTGAAATCTTTGAAGCTGAAACTAATTGAACCCTGACCTTGCTTAATAGAACGCTGATAAATCAGTTTACCTTCTGGATCTACTGTCCAAGGTAGCGATCGTCTCTGCGCCAGAATATTGCAAGCTTCCCAGATTACTATAGAAGAAGCAAAGGGACTGTGCTTGCTATCGGGAAATAAGTCAGAGGTGGTGGGTGTTCTTGTCTCAGCCTTATATCTACCTTTTTTAGGTTTTGTAGGAACAGGACTACTAATGGAACAGTGAACTACACACTGAGGCTCTTCGTGATATCCCTCACAGCTATTACACAGTTCAGGATTAATAGAGTATTGTTCATTCTCGACAACGATCGCACCTGTTGGGCACTGGGTTTGGGGCACACAGGTGGCACATCCGAGACAGTTTTCAGTCATTTTATGAGTCATAACAAGCCCCTGTTTTTACGGTTGAGCATTTAGGTGTTAGTCATACTGCTTGTCATCTGTAAGTTGATTTTGCTACCTATTAAATAGTGATACCCTGATTGCTGTACAACTAACTATCTAAGAAGTTAAAATATCAAATCTTTATAGTTCATAAAAATATAGTCAAATATGACATATCCTTATTTTGCAGGTCTTACCCTGACGCTCATGTTAGCGTTTGCGTAGCATTCCGTTTGCGTAGCATTCCGCAGGAAAGGAAAGCTCCTTCTTCGGAGGAACTACAACACCACGCCAGTTGTTTCAAGTCGGGAGACCCGCCCAGCGCACTGGCTTCTCTATCCCATGGTCAAAGATAAAAGGGAACTACTTTTTTCATTATGTTCAGAGAACCGTTCACATCAGCATTGATTAATCCTTTGCTAATGGTACGATACCTAGTGATTCAAGTATTTTCACTCAAGTTTAAATTGAGACTTTATAATAAACCTTAATATTTCATATTTTTTTTAGATTAGATGTTCAGAATGAGCAAATTAATATTATTTTTATCTTTGTAGTATGAAGTAATTAATAGGTTATTTCACTAATAAGGATATTTATACATTTAACTTGCAA
>NZ_LGSU01001389.1 GCF_002260545.1 Hydrocoleum sp. CS-953
AAAATCATTAGACTGTTTAATAGGATAAATATCTGCTTTAATAGCTGATGCTGTATGAATGACATTAAAGCTATTAGTCCGACCTCTCAGAGCATCATCTATAGCAGTATCACTCAGATAAAATTCTGTTGATAATGCTGTTATTAATTGTTCTACTTTATCTGGTTCTAAAATAATTGCAATATCAGCATCTTCTGTTTGTCTCCGTTCTCCCCAAAACGAACTAGCCAGACCACGACTTAAGTAGTAAGGAATGTTTAAATTATCTAATATTTCACCAAGGTTCAGGGCTAAATCAATTTCAGAAGCAATCATAAAATCTNACCACGACTTAAGTAGTAAGGAATGTTTAAATTATCTAATATTTCACCAAGGTTCAGGGCTAAATCAATTTCAGAAGCAATCATAAAATCTGTGTTAATAAGTTTATTTATTGAGCAATATTTCTCTCCTAGTTTTAATTTGATATACTCTATTTTTAGTTGTTTATTTGTTAGATTATCATGTTGTTGTTTAAATAAATTCCACCAAATTTATTGAGATTGAATGGATGCCCTGTGATATTGCATTATTCTGGTTTCTATGGGTATTTTTCCTATGAGGTCGAACCAAATTTTTTCAGTTTCTATGGTTGTATCTGTTGCTTGAGTTTTATACATTATTACTAATCTACTGCCTAATTTGATTGTGTAAAAATAGCTGAATTTTTGATTGCTTGAGTTATCTTTAGGAGTACCAGATTATAGATAAGTAAAGACAATTTTAGCTTCATACTTTTAGACGGTCAGTTTCCCTAGTTCAAGTTTTAGTACAAATTTATCTTAACCCTTGTTTGTTCAAGATATTTGCTGCCCAAATTGTATCAGTTTTTGATAAAGCAGGAATAATTTTTTGTTGATAGTCAATTATTAAATTATAGCGTCGTTGGTCGTAAACTTGATGTAAAATACTTTGTAAATCTAGGATAACTTCTGAATCTTCTGGAAGTAGAGGCAAAGTAAAAACAGGAATCATATCTTGAATCTTAAAAGTATTATAGATGTGCTTGAGGACGTTGATTATTAGGACTAACTAAAATGCAATAGTCACGCTCTATATTGTGATTTAAAGTAATCATTTGTTATCGATCATGTTTTTCTTTATTCTTAAGTTACTGCTTAATAGTATGTTTTTTCAGGGCATTATATCGTTATTTTTTGATTAAGTTAATACTCTCACTATATCGTTAATTTTTCGTGACTAAATTGGTTAATTTTCCATCAAGTACAGGTGTTTAAGCATCTCAAAGTTCTGCCTAGCGTTGATGTAATCCCAAGCAATAGTAGCCCATCTAAGATGTCTGTGTCCCGATAGCGGATCGTAAGCTGTTCGTCCGTGAATTATCCTAAAGTTCTGTGCTAGCAAACAGTCTCCAGGTTCAAGACGGAAGCGGTATTCATAAATTGGATCTTTTAAATAACGACAAAAAGCTGAATATGCTTCATAAAAAGCTTCTAGTTCATCGAAAGGTATATTCCAATTACAAGTCTTGCGACTAAAGTAGATTCCAGCAACTTTACCCTCCCAGTCTAGTTCTAGAATTGGGGTTTTGCGGGAGAAAAAATACCCTCGCATTGGGTCAAAATCCTGAAACTGCAAAGGGGTTTTTGCTAAAATCTGAAAGTAGTCTTGATGATTCTGGTGAAAATCTGTAGCAATACGAAAGCCATCAACAAGTAACGATTCGCCGCCAGAAGCATTGTTGTCTACACAATATAGAACCTGTACTAGACGCGGCTCGTGGACGTGGCATCGATCAGTGTGAAGTGCCAACGCATGACCTGTAAGCGACTGCCCAATATCTGTGCTGTTTGGCATTGCTTTTAATTCCCCGAATCGTCCGTATTCTGTTGCATGAATCGGTCCAATGGATGATATGAAATCATCTAAATTGTCAGGATTGATATTCTTGAGTACAGTAAAACCTAATGTAAAAAGCTGACTCATCCAAACATCTTCAGGACAGGAATGAATATCGTACTTTTTGGGTGGATGAGCATCTAACCAAGCCCGATCCCATAGAATTTTTTGTTCTTCGGGCTGCTGAGGCGAGGGGTCGTAAGCATGATTCAGCAGCCAGGAGACAGGGAATATACTTTTATGAGGTGGTTCTTCTTTCCAAATAATTTCAATTTCTCCATTCTTCTCCTCTACAGATAAAGGTTCNCAGGAATGAATATCGTACTTTTTGGGTGGATGAGCATCTAACCAAGCCCGATCCCATAGAATTTTTTGTTCTTCGGGCTGCTGAGGCGAGGGGTCGTAAGCATGATTCAGCAGCCAGGAGACAGGGAATATACTTTTATGAGGTGGTTCTTCTTTCCAAATAATTTCAATTTCTCCATTCTTCTCCTCTACAGATAAAGGTTCTGGCGGTGAGGAGAGATCGCTGATATCGAATAACCCCTGGAAAGAAGTAGGATGCCGACAATCAGGACATAGGCAATTTTGTCGCAACCAAATATAGTGGAAACGTTTGCCTTGGACTTCAAGAAAATTATCATTTAAAGTTATTGTAGTGTTCATTGAAAATTTCTATTTTTTAGTTGTTCAAAATCAAGAAATACAAATTAAATTGCGCAAAGGATCTATATATAGATATAGTGCCTTGATGCGTCACAGTGGCGCGAAAAAACTCCAGCAATAGCGTCAATGTGTAAGTCCTATTAATTTAATTTTTGACATTCATCTATCAAAATTTTCATCAATTTTTTTGGCTGAGGCTGATAGTATACATCTAGTTGCGAGTACCTTTTCTGCAACTAGATGTATCTAGTTTCTTCTAAGCGAGCTTTGGGCAAATAGCAGTCAATTATCTCACCGGTAAATCCCCGTTCAAAACATTTTTCTATGGCATTTCGTTAATTTTTCTAGTATTAGGAAGCCTAGAGTACCTTTTTTCAAGATTTCCTACTCCAGCGTATAACTCGGCATCGTCAGTTTTTTGCTGGTTAAAAAAATCTTTGTCTATGAATACTGAATCATATTTTTTATCTTGGAGCCAAGAGTCAGGTAATTTCTTCAATGGCCGATACCGAAGAATTTCAGCCCCTTCTAAATCGTATGGCTCATTGTCAGCAGAGTTGTAATGACTAACAACAAGGACTCGAGGATGATCGGTCTGATTATTTTCCGAATAGTGAAGTGTATTACCGTGCATAATCAATATGTCCCCTGGTTCCATCTCACAATAGACTAATTCCAGTTTTTTGAGAATTACCTCCATTCTTTCTGGATCGGTTATCATATTTCCACGACTATTAATATGATCGATTCGACCAAGCAAATGGGATGACTTCAACACTTGAACACAACCATTTTCTTTAGTTGCTGAAGTGACAGCAACAAAAGTGCTTACAAAATCAGGGAATAAACAGCCATCATAATACCAAGCTCCGTAGCCTTGATGCCAGTTAAAGTAGCCCTGGGAATGAGGTTCTTTTCTCACTACTTTTGAGTGCCAGTGATAGCATTCTTTCCCTCCTAAGAGAGTTTCAACTGCATCCACCATTCTCGCTAATCGAGGAATGCTTCCTAATAAAGTATTCTGTGTTTCCATAAAATAAGTAAATCGACAAATATTTCCGTCAATGTCTAGAAAACTTGTCTCATTTTCTTGTAGTTTTGTATCTTCAACACAGGCTTTATATAGAGGTTCGATTTCTTGACGATTAAAAAAGCTAGGAATAATGATAAATCCATCTTGATGATACCTATTAATCTGCTCTGGTGACAAAGGATTGGTTGTAAGTATCTCAGAGTTAGATAAGTTAGTTGTATTGGTCATTCTGTATTATTTTTCTGGTAATCGTGTACACTTTATCTTCTATTATAAATAGAATAGAATTGTCAAGCCAACAGTTTTCAGAATTGGCTATAATAATTTTAAATTCTATTCAATCACTTCCTTATTCATGTTAATTTTTTTTCCTCTCCCACCCTACCTCCTCTAATTACAATCTCTCCAATTCCTGACATTCTTGAATCAAAATTTCCATCAATTTTGGTGGCATACGCTGATAAGATAAATCCAATTGCTGATATTTTTTCCATAAATTGTGATATTTATCTCTATCTAAACGTGCTTCTTGAATATAGCAATCAATTGCCTTACCAGTAAATCCTTTTTCCAGACATTTTTCTAAAGCAATTTTGGTCTCTTCAATTTCCCCCACACATTCAAAAGCATTATGATCTTCTAGCCCCATTAGTTGTCGATAATAAAGCTGTATATCGGGTTTATCAAAAAGATTTTCTTTGTTTAAAACTTGTTCAATTTCATTTGCCTGTTCTGGAGTTAGATAAGCCATATAGGACAAATAAACATAAGCACATTTAGGACAAGATTTACACCAAGGCGGCTTAGTATTACAAGAGTAAACTAATTTTAAATCGCCTTTTTTAACTTTTTGAGCTAAGATTCGATATACTAATATATCAGAACATGGTTTTAGTAAACTAAAGACTACTAAATTACTAATAAATTCTTCTTGGATATACCTTTCATAAACCTCTTCACACTCGGTACTTTTACACCAGGCATGATTAATATTTTGACTTCCTACCTTAACCTGTTCACTATCAGCACTTTTTTCATTGCCATAACATAATTGGGTATATTTCTCTTGCAGAATAATAGGCAAAATTCCAAACATTCCATAAGCTAAAGGTAAGTCTTCATAATTTCTAATATCAGAAACTTCTAAATTTTCTACGCCATGAAGTTTAGCTGCTGGAGAGTTTAGGAATGACTCAATAATATACTGACGGTGAATTTTTTGCGGTGGATTTTCGAGGTTATACAGATGTTGTTCGTGCATTTCAAACAACTTTTCTGGATTAGCATGGGTATGTAGATTGATGCTAAAACTATCAAAAGGAATATGATTATCGTCTAAAATCCGAGCCATTAACAGACTATCTTTTCCACCACCATTGCAAACAAGTAAGGGAGTTTTTCCAGGAATTAGAGTTACTGCTGAATTTTTCAGAGGAGCAATATCCTGATGAATAATTTGAGTGCCTTGATAATCTAAATTACCTGTTTCATAACGCCATTGCCCTAAACATTGTTCGACGCTTAAATCCCAAATTTTTTGTAGATTACTTGTCCAATATTTACTATATTTTCCTAAGTCAAGGTGAGTCGGTTTTAAACTTAATATCTTTAATCCATGAAATAACAAAATATGGAAATAAATTTTTTCCATGTATTCTTGGGTATATTCTGACTCTAGCTGATGAAAGTCAACTGTTGAATACCAAAGAGTAGTTGTAAAAGTTATTTCGTTGTATTGATAAAGCAAGGTCAAGTTATGTTTTGACCGAGTACAATAAACAAGTTTTAAGACAATATTCATTATTAATATTCTCAACCTTTAGTAATATTTTCTTCTTCAATATCAAGAACTACTTTACCAAAAAAACTTTTAGTTTGAAAAAATTGTTGAGCCTCCTTAATTTCAGATAACTGAAAAACTTGAGCAACCAAAGGTTTTAATAAATCTGCTTCAAGGTATCTAACTAACCTTTGAAATACCTCAGATTCTAGACGTGTTGCTCCAATCATTTCTAAATCTTTGTAAATCAAATCTCGTAAATCTAGAGAAACCATTGGATTTCCAATTGCTCCACAGGAAACATATCTTCCTCTTGGTTGAAGAGATTTAATCATCAAATTAAAATAATCTCCTCCGACTACATCTAAAGCAACAGTAATTTTATATTTAGCTAAATTTTCAGCTAATTTATCATTTCTTTGATAGACAAAATCTGCACCTAAATCTTTAGCAAAAGCTTCTTTATTAGCTCCAACAATTGCAATAACTTTTGCTCCTCTAATTTTACTTAATTGAATTAAAGCACTACCAACACCACCGGAAGCTCCGATAATTACAACAGTATCTTCTGCTGTAATTCTTCCTTTGGTAAGCATATTTTCTGCTGTAGAATAAGCACAGGGAAATGTAGCTAATTCAATATCAGAAAGTGAAGAATTAATCGGATAAATATTAGTAGCAGGAACTACTACATATTCAGCAAAACCCCCATCTAATTCACTGCCAATATATTGATAGTCATCTAGAGTTTCTTCACGAATCCAACTATCAACTATAACTCTTTTTTGGAGAAGTTTTGAATCTACATTTCCCCCAATTTCTATTACTTTGCCAACAATATCAGCACCTTGTATTCGCGGAAACTCTGTACCATTTTGTGTCCAGCAAGATGTATTATTAGGGTTGTTTTCTTTTGTATCTTGGAGAATAGCTTGAAAATTATCCTCCGCAGCATACCAACCAGTGCGAGTATTAATATCTGTATTATTTACCGAACAAGCTCCCACTTTAATTAAGACTTTTCCCGGTTTTGGGGTTGGTTTAGGAACTTGAGTATAGACCAGTTTTTCTGGTCCACCAAACCCAGTAAGAATAACCGCATTCATTAAATCAGTCATTTCAGTTATCAGTTATCAGTTATCAGTTATCAGCAGTACCTCTATGAATAATTAATAATTAAACTAGAAACTGCAAAGTTCTGAGAATAACTATTGCTAACTAAGGCTTTCAGCCATTTCAAAGTTAGAAACTCTCTATTCATAATGTAGTTGCTGTAAGTCTGCTCCAGTAATATTTTCAGTCTTGAAAGCAAATCGTTTTTTAGAATAAATTTGTACTCTCCAGTAATTAAATAATCCTTGCATTATCATTATTAATTGTTCATTATTAATTATTTACTGCTCCCCTGCTCCCCACAAGTTTTTCAGGAGTTCTTTATAAGGGATAGCTTTTAAGGGGAGATTTTTAACCTGAATTATTAATTATTAATTATTCTGTAACCTATTCCTTACTTTCATCAATATTTCTCCCAAACGATTTTTCCCACTCCCATCTTTACCACATCCCCAATAATAATCTTGAGGCGCATTTTCTACTATTAACTCATCCCCCGTACTCAGAAGAATTTCGCCAATATCTTTATGAGTTTGAAATTTACAAAGTAAACCTCGCTCCATCACATCCTCTTTAATTTCCTCCCAGTCTTTGCGGAGGGGACGAGTACGCTCTCGCCCCATTTTAGCAGCATCTGCCGGAGTTTTAGCTAATCTAATTTCTTCGAGATGCTGAGTCCCCACAAATTTTTGGGCTTGGAAATAATGCTCTGAAGTTGGCCACCAGAGTCCATCCAGTTCAAAACCGTGGGGGGAAAAATTGGAAAAACAACCATAAGGCTGTTCTGTTTCATCAAAAAAGTAAATAGTCATTTCAGTTATCAGTTATCAGTTATCAGTTATCAGTACCTTGATCGAAATAAAAAAGCAGAGAAACCGGGTTTGTATCAAATGCCCTACAATACTAACATTAACCGCTCACAAACCCGGTTTCTTGTTACTCCGATTTATCGGGAACCGTAGCAAGCTGATTTGATATAATTTAGGGTTTGCTGAAAATCCCAATAGAACTTACGCATAAACTAGGTTTGTCAAAGAAGCATGGTAGTTTTAGAAATAATCAAGCCATAAAACCAGTTAGTTTATTGATTGGTTTGCGTAAGTCCTGTCTTTTTCAGCAAACCTCTACCATCTTAATGTACCAATTCTATCGCTCGCTTAGTCAAAGCTTCAGCAGTTATACCATTAAAAGCCATCACCTGAGCAGCACTAGAAGCAGTCTCACCTCGTCGCCAAGCAAAGGTATCCCGCTTAACCTGACTCCGTAACATAATTGGTTCCAACATCAAACTAGCGCCACCAGTCACACCTATTAAAGCATCACCGCCGAATAACTTCTCAAAACCAGCATCATCCAAAAATCCGCCATCAGCTTCAGAACAAGTATCCCAACCTGTATCCTGGGGACGATACAAACGCCGGGGGTTCATCACAGAAACGATGCGCACCCCAATACCCTCAGCTTCCAAAGCAGCAGCAGCTTCAAATACTGGAATTAATGGCATATCTCCCACCACTGCAAACACAACAGTCTGATCTCCTGCTACCTCTTCAAGAACAACAGCACCATCTTGTAAACCTTGTCTTGTCTGTTCAAAAGTAGTGCGAATAGGTAATGGTGACTTGCTAGCAGTAATAGTCACACCCTTATTCTTAGTCGTCAGCGCCCAGTCATAACAAACTTGAATACTATTAGCATCGGGTGGGAATAGAGCGAATACATTCCCATTTCGCATCATCGCTGCAAAATAAGCTTCAATTTCCGGACGTTGGTGTGTCCAACCATTACGCCCCTGTTCCAATGCACCCGCAGTAAATAATGTAATAGTCGAAGGGGTGAGATGACGTAATTCTGCCATTGCTTGAGTAACAGTTTGCCAAATAGGTACGCCGTTAATAGCAAAAGATTCATAAGAACACCAAACTGTCCGCGCTCCCATTAATGCTAAACCCGCTGCCATTCCAGCACAAGCATCTTCACTCAAAGGTTCGTAAACCTGACCTTTCGGACCTTGGAAATAAATGTCGTCGGTGGTAGGGTGAATAATTTTCAATGCTTGGTTAATATTATTAATACCTGATGCAGCGTTACCATCAGCATTAGTAATTAAGAAATGAGGGTCTTTTTGACCGACATGAGCTATTAATGCTCCCATTGCAGTTGTCGCAACTTTGGGGTCTCCACCAACAGCATATTCTTCTAAAGGTAGTTGACCTAATTCTGCTAGTGGGTACTCAAATTCCGTGACAACAGTTTTAGAAGCAGGACCGCCACCAGCACGTTCGCAATTTTTCCGTACTAACTCCCAACCTTCTACTGGTAGAGCGCGTTCCTTGAGAGCGTTCATAATTTGGGGACTATCGAGGGTGTCTTTCGGATAGAGGTTGTGAGATTTTGAACCTCTGGCGTGAACTCCTGCACCTTTGAGTTGTTTGATAATAAAAATCGTCAGTTTGCCACCAAGAGCAGATTTTGCTGCTTTGTCAACATTTTCTAATACTGCTTTGGTAAATTCCAGACGCTTTTCTAAGGAGAAGGCGCTGCTATCAATATAGTCGCCTGGTTGGTTTTGGTCGTCGAAGTCTTTAGCATCTACCAATATTACTTCCGCAAAACCGTTGCCTTTCCAGTAGGCAATCATTTCTTCATTAGTTTTAGTGGAGACCATGCTGTGATGTTCTTGACTATAACCGTTCCACACTAAAATAGGTAAAAAGTTAGTGACATCAGGATAGGCAGTGTTAAAGTGCGCCATACTGCTGACTGGATAGGGTTCTCCCAGACCACCGTCTCCCAAAGTGAAAGGGAATAGGGTGTCGCGATGTAATAATGCTGCTGCCATAGCGAAATGTTGCCCTTGTCCCAGTGGCCCAGCGGGGTTAAGTAATCCAGGAATACAGCCAGATAGGTGTCCGAGAAGTCCGTGCATTTCCCGGAAGCGATCGCGCATTTGTTGGACTGTGAAGATTTCCATATCTTCTAGGGAGCGATCGAGAAATACAGCACTATAAAATCCGGGGGCGTGGTGTCCGACTTCTGTGAGAATATTTTTGTAGCCTAACATTACTAAGGCTGCATAAGCTTCTGCTTGACTGGCAAAACCACCAGGGTGTCCTGATGCTTTGCTGCCTGTGACTTGTAGCATTAAGTAACGAAGAGCATCGGCGTAGAGAAGGGTTTGATATACGCCAGTCGGGTCACTTGGTGAGGCGATCGCTTTACTACCTTCTGCTATTGCTGGTGTTTTGCCGTGGGTTTCAAAATCAGGCCAAGCTTCTCCGAAGTATTGGATACCTTCGCAAAAATCTGGAACTGTTGTTGGTTTTGGAGTTGTTGCAGTCATAGCAATTTTCCTGTATTTTTCTCTTTTTCAGGACTTATATATATAGGCGAACCCAGAAACCCGGTTTCTTGTAGACTTCTATTGTTCAAAACAATGATTTACGTTAGAAAGCAGGTTTCTTTGCGTAAGTCCTATTTTTATTTCAGATTAATAATAATTTAACATCTACGGGGATCAATGTTAATTGATTTTACTTGAGGGATTAATAAGTCTAGGCAATGTTGTTCAAGTTCTAGGCAATCAAAAAAATTAATAGTTACAATAATCAAAAAATCCAAAAGATAACTAAATTAAGAATATAACAATGATACAACTGCCAGGTCCAAAAACTCCTGTTTTAATTCAACTCTTCCAGTGGGTGGCCAAACCCTTGACATTTATGGAAAAATGTGGCAAGGAATATGGAGACTCATTTCAAATAAACTTGAATTACCCAATGGTATTGATTAGCCATCCAAAGGCCATTGAGGAAATTTTCAAGACTAACCCAAAACAGTTTGACTGTGGTTCCGGTAATAAATTTTTGCAGCCATTGCTAGGAGATTATTCATTATTGTTATTGGATGGTACTCCTCACCAACGTCAACGTCAATTATTGATGCCACCCTTTCATGGGGAACGAATGCAAGCTTATGGTAAGTTAATTTGTAATGTCACTGAACAAGTAGCTAGCAAGTGGGAAGCGGAGCAGGTTTTTTCGATGAGAGAATCTACTCAAGAGATATCTTTGAAAGTAATATTACAAGCAGTTTTCGGTTTATCTGAAGGAGAAAGGTACTCTAGATTAGAGCGACTTTTGGGTTCACTTATGGAGTCATTGAATTCCGCCTCGAAAGCAAGTATGTTATTTTTCGAGTTTCTACAAATAAATTTGGGTGCTTGGAGTCCGTGGGGAAAATTTATCAAAGAAAGGGAAGAAATTTACGAGTTATTGTGTGCAGAAATTTCTGAACGTCGTCAACAACTAGATACTGAAAGCTCTGACATTTTGACAATGCTTTTGTTGGCGCGAGATGAAACAGGGGAAGGTATGAGCGATATAGAATTGCGCGATGAGTTGATGACATTACTATTAGGGGGACATGAAACTACAGCAACAGCATTAGCTTGGGCTTTTTACTGGATTCACTACCAACCAGAAATTTATCACAAACTATTAGAAGAATTGGCAACTCTTGGGGATGCTCCAGACCCAATGACAATTATTAAGTTGCCCTATCTAAATGCAGTTTGCTGTGAAACCCTGCGTATTTATCCAGTAGTATTGATTGTATCTCCACGAGAAGCAAAAAAAACAATCACAATAATGGGTCAAGAATACCCAGTGGGAACTGCTTTAACTCCCTGTATTTATCTAACTCATCACCGGGAAGATTTGTATCCTGAACCCGAAAAATTTAAACCAGAACGATTTTTAGNTTGCCCTATCTAAATGCAGTTTGCTGTGAAACCCTGCGTATTTATCCAGTAGTATTGATTGTATCTCCACGAGAAGCAAAAAAAACAATCACAATAATGGGTCAAGAATACCCAGTGGGAACTGCTTTAACTCCCTGTATTTATCTAACTCATCACCGGGAAGATTTGTATCCTGAACCCGAAAAATTTAAACCAGAACGATTTTTAGAACGTCAATACTCCGCTTACGAATTTTTACCTTTTGGTGGTACTAACCGACGTTGTATTGGAGCAGCGTTTGCCATGTTTGAAATGAAATTGGTATTGGCAACTATTCTCAGACACTATAATTTAGCATTAGCAGACAAACAACCAGTAAAACCAGTACGTCGCGGTGTAACTTTAGCCCCAGCAGGTGGAGTGAAAATGGTTATGACTGGAAAACGTATGCAGGTAGAAACAAAATCTCCTTCTGTGGCAACTGTATAGAACCCCTGAAGGGAGCTATTTAAAAGTAGAGGGGGAGGTAGGGAGATGGGGAGATGGTTTTCGGACACATTTTAAAAAATAGGAGAAAAGCTATGAATTTTACGGGTGCTTTATCATTTTTGAAAAAGCAAGCTAATGTACCATTGTTTCTCGGTGCAACTA
>NZ_LGSU01000139.1 GCF_002260545.1 Hydrocoleum sp. CS-953
TTTATATAGAATTATCCCCCCGATAAAACAGTAATTTAGTAAGAATTCAGGTCTTATGGAAAAGCCGATAAATCTTGATGGATAAGTATTTATGGCAATTTTCTCTTCTCAATTAGAGATTGCTACAAGCCTTGATTTTTGTGATTATTGAGAATGAGGCTGTTAAATTGTTGAGTCAGTCCTTTTCATAAGTCCCTCTATAACTAGGTTTGAGATACCTGAATCCTTATGTAATTTATCAGGGGATATTGCAGCTATTTATCTAGCAGTAACAACTATAGGGTTAGCATCTTTCTCGCAAGACATAACAGAAGGATGAAAAGTTATTGATTAATTATGAGGAGTAATTAACTATGGAAAAAGCATTTCAAACTCAAAAAATAAACAACTTTACAAGTAATTATTATGGTTTGAGCCGTTGGTTAAAATCTCTAGCCCTAGGCATAATTCCTGCTATTTTTACTGCTTTACCAGTCAATGCAGCCAAGCAAATTTCTGTAGGTCACGAAGGTCTCAATACTTTTATTTCTGTATCAGCATTAGAAAGTTATGCTCAAAATGGAGAAATTAATTATGAGCTAGCTAGCTATATGCTACTTTTAGAAGCTGAAGACGAAGAGGAATATCGAGAATTATTGCAAACTCGCTACAATTTTCCGCCTCAAATAGTTTCTCAATTTCTCCACTCACCTATGGGAAAATTATTTCTCAAAAGTTTAGGAGAAGTAATTAAAACTCAGTCAATTTCTGATGATTTATCCTCTATTGAAAATGGTGCAGAAGCAATCAAAACAGCTTTATTAAAATCTGCAACTGATTCTGAAGGCTTAACTCTGATAAATTTTGTTCGTCATTTTCCCAGTGATATTATGTGGCTAGAAGCCAAGAAAATTATGGCTGTCACTGAAAAAGTTTCTACTTTACAAGAAGAGACAAAAGCTTTTGTAGAAACAGTAGCAAATCTAACCTTAAAAGAAGCTTATCAAGAAAAAAAAGTAGATTATTCTCAATTACCAGATATTAGAAAAAAAGGAAAATATAGCTTTTCCCAACAAGAAATTATTCTGGAAGATACCGAACGGAATCGCAATTTTTCAGCGAAATTTTATTTGCCAAATATCTCTTCCAAAGAAACACAAATTCCTGTAGTAGTTATTTCTCATGGTTTAGGCTCAAATGGGGTAAACTTTGAGAGTTTAGCAGAACATTTAGCCTCTTATGGATTTGCTGTTGCCCTACCTCAACATCGAGGCAGTAATTATGAATATATCCAGAAATTCTTAGCAGGTAAAACTAAAGATATGTTCGAGGGAAATGAATTTATCGATCGCCCTTTGGATATTTCTTTCTTATTAAATGAATTAGAGCAGTTAAATAAATATCAATTCCACGGTCAGTTAAACTTAGAAAAAGTTGGTATGTTTGGTCATTCTTTTGGAGCTTCTACTGCTTTTGCTTTAGCAGGTGCTGAGATTAACTTTAATCAACTCAAACAAGACTGTGGCCCACAAATGGAAGTTTTGAATATGTCGCTGCTGCTACAGTGTCGTGCTTTGGAATTGAAGCCACAAAAATATAACTTCAAAGATGATAGAATTGCAGCAATATTTGTACTTGACCCAGTGAATAGTAGTTTGTTTGGAAAAGCTGGTATGGGTCAGGTTAAATTACCTGTTTTGTGGGGAAGTGGAAGTGAAGATAAAATTACTCCCATAGTATTAGAACAAGTAAACTCTTTTACTTCGTTGACAACTCCTGATAAATATTTGGTCTTAACAGAAGGAACAGATCATATTAATATTAATTTGGGTGCAGTGCATAAAAATGCTTTCACTTCTCTAGAAGATTTGATTAAACCAGACCCAGAAGTAGTAGTTGGTTATGCTAATGCTTTTGGTTTAGCATTTTTCCAAACCCACATTGCCGATCGCTCTGAATATCGCTCCTATTTGCAAGCATCCTATGCTCAGACCATCAGCGAACAACCTTTTAATCTAAGTTTAGTGCGGTCTTTGTCAGAAACTCAGTTAAACAAAGTATCGAAACAAGCAAGAACAAACTAATTAGGGTTTGCTGAAAAAGTCTTTTAGGAGGGAGAAGGAGTCAACCCACCCCCACCCCTCCCAGGAGGGGAAGTCAGGAGGAATGGGGAATTTAGAGGAGGCAGAAGAAAGAATTCTCCCTTCATTTTTCTGCCTAGCGTCAACCCAAAATCCTAACTTTATGCAGCTCCCTAGAACTATAACCTGGTAATTTTT
>NZ_LGSU01001390.1 GCF_002260545.1 Hydrocoleum sp. CS-953
TAGTCAGAAAACTGCTCACCCCCCTCCGGTTGGCATGAGCTTCAGAAAATGCAACTATTATTTGTCTCTATTCCCTAATAGTCAGAAAATTGCTCATCCCCCTCCGGTTCGCATGAGCTTCAGAAAATGCAACTATTATTTCCTCTCCCCATACGAAATTATGATTTGTCGGTAGTTTCCATCGCCTGAATAATTTTCATAGTTTCGACACTAACGGCACAAACTTTTTGTAGTAGGTCAATGACTGTTTCTTTATAGTCAGCAAAACGATAGGTATTGAATTTTTCAGCGATGGTTTTATCTCTAGGTTTTTTCTCCTTATATTGATCTAATACCCACTCCAAAGCACTCCGGTTTCCGAGGCGATATTCCCAGACAATTTTGGGAATTTTTTCTAATGTTGTGATGGTATCTATAAATATTTTGTCTTTGGTTTTATCTGCTTTAAGTTTTAGTTTAGGAGTGGGAGAGTTTTCGGGAGTTGGTAAGTCGATGCGAGTTAATCGAAATGGTTTAATAGTTTCATAGTTGATGTGTAATTCCATTAATTTTTTTCCCCATTTTACCCACTGTTGAAAATTTTCATAGAAGGGGAGGCGGGGAAATTCTCGTTTGAGATTTTGTTCGTATTTTTGTCGGTAAGTGGGGTGGTGTAAGACGGCATAGATGTAGTGGAAAATGTCGAGTTTTTTGATTTTTTTGTTGTTGTAATGAGATTGGAATTTTTGGAGACTCCAGTCGGTAATATTATCTTGGCGTTTTCCGTTTTCATCGTAGTAATAAAGTGGGAGACATTGGTTAGCACCAGTAACGTGCAGTTCAGCAATACTATCAGTAGCTAAACAGTTAAACGGACGGTTACTACCAAAGCTTTTAAAAGTAATAAATTTATTTTGCTTGTCTTGTTTATTGTAAATACTAAACCACTGATAAGTTCTACCATTAAAATGCTTATCAAAATAGAAAAATAGCTTGACATAAGGTCGATATAAACTTCTGAATATTTTCTCCTCATCAAAGCTTTTAGAAATTTTTCTTTCTAGATATCTTGTTAACTCAGCATCCCACTTAATAGTCATCCTCCCTGAATAATTTTCATCTTTGAAAGTCTGCTGATAAACCTCAATCAAATATTTCACTTTTTCTACAAGCGGATATTCAGAAAAATCATAAACCCATTCATCTCTTTGAGTCTTTATTCCAGAGGAAAATAACTTAAAAACAGCTTCTTGAGATTTTCCACTTTTGACCTCTTTATCAATTAAAGGCAAAAGTTCATCAAAGTCATTGTCAGTCAAATTTAACCAATTATGGTGTTTATCAGGTATAGCGTGTTTAAAGTCTAAATATTTTAGTTTATTAAAACTAAAATAATCTTTCTTTTCGTCAGCTTTAACATAATCATCTATAGAATTATAGAAAACTTTAAAACCTTCTGCTTTTTCATTTCTGACAAGGAAATAAACTGCTACTCCCACTCTAATTTTATCGCTAAAAATATTACCACCTTCTTTTCGGCGTCTTTCTCCACTGGTTCGAGCATTTCCTTTAGTATCAATAATCCAAATTTCATTAAATTCATCTGCTAAAACTTTCCTAAATCCATCATAAGTTATCGCTTCAATAAAAGAAGAATTAGTAATAAAAGCCACAACTCCATTTTTAGTCAAACGGTCTGACGCCCAACGAATAAATCGAGTATACATATCATAAACAACAATTTGATTCTGTGCTTTACCCTGGTTAATATAAGTTTCCTTAATTCTCTTATCAATTTCTTTGTAAATCCGATTAGCATTATTTTGATTAAAATTTTCTTGCCTCGCATTATAAGGAGGATTACCAATAATCACCGAAATTTTACAATCATTTTGTCGTTTAATTCTCTCAGTATTCTCCACCGTCATCGCAAATAAATCTAACTGCTTACCCTCAAACGAACTATGGTCTAAAGTATCAACAAAACAAATATTATTAAACTCCTCATAACTCCCCATTTTCTGCTGATAAGTATATTCAATATTCAGATTCGCAATGTAATAAGGCAAAATTGCTACCTCATTACAAAAAATCTCATTCTTATACTTATACTCCAACTCATTCTTAGGCAAATATTCAATCAACTCCGTCACAAAAGTACCAGTTCCTGTTGCCGGATCGAGAATTTTTACCCCTTTATCGCATAACAACTTCCCAAAATGTTTATGCACCAAATAATCCACACTTTCAATCATAAACCTAACAATTTCCGAAGGAGTATAAACAATTCCCAATCTATCCGCACCCAAAGGATTATAAGACTTATAAAAATTCTCATAAACCACCTTCAAAAATTCCTGTTTTTCGTGATGATTATAAATACTCGCTGCCTTTCTTTTAATCACCCCATAATAACGCTCAATCGAACTTAAAGTATTTCGGCGAATCGTGCCAGTAAAAAAAGTATTCAGAATACCCTCTAATTCTCTAGCAATATTATTCTCTCGGTGAAACTGAGACTCATTAAAAATATTCAGAANATCCGCACCCAAAGGATTATAAGACTTATAAAAATTCTCATAAACCACCTTCAAAAATTCCTGTTTTTCGTGATGATTATAAATACTCGCTGCCTTTCTTTTAATCACCCCATAATAACGCTCAATCGAACTTAAAGTATTTCGGCGAATCGTGCCAGTAAAAAAAGTATTCAGAATACCCTCTAATTCTCTAGCAATATTATTCTCTCGGTGAAACTGAGACTCATTAAAAATATTCAGAAAAATATCCTCAGTCAAGATGTGTTGAATAATCATTTCCTGCACATCAAACAGACTAACTTCAGGATTAATCGACTCTCGACAAATAGTCAAAAACTTATCCCTAGCTTGACAAAACTTCTGATTCTTGTTCGACTGTTCAGCAATTAAATCTCGTAAACTTTTCAGAATAGTAGGTAAGTCTGATTGAAAAGTAGAAATAGCCTCTCGAAAATCCTTAACTTCCGGGCGAATATAATTAATAAAAGCATTAATAATTCCATCCAAAGCTTCAGCATCTTTCATCGAAACTCTAGAAGTTTCTACCCCTGCTTGAATTAAAACTGCCGTCTGAGAATCCTCAAACAAAATATTATCATCAGGATAACCTTTCTCTAACTTCCTCTCAATTTCCTCATCCAAAATATCATACTCATCCTTACTTTCCCAAAACCCCCAATCAAGACGCAAAGCATCTCTAACCGTTCCATCAGGAACCACTCTTTTTCCAGTCTTAGTTTTATAATCTAGTTCTGGAATTAACTTAAAATCCCTATTTTTACAATATTCATCTAATAACTTTTGAAAAGCAAATCGAATCGAAATTTCATTCCGAGAACCGCCAAATTGAATAATCCGTTCGACTTCCGTATAGTATTGATTAATTAATAGTTGAGACATAGTTTTAAGAAAGAATAAGGAAGAAGGAATAAGAAATAAGCTAAGTATTCAGGCATCAGCTATTAGTATTGTTTTTGAGTAGTAATAAAAGCTTTATTAATTAAGTCAGAATATAAGCATTCAACTATTAGTAGTCAGCTTTTCCTGGAGAATGCTACGCAAACGCTAATAAAAACGAATGAAGTAACTATTCGTTTAATTTCTACTAAATTTTTAATTAGAGAATTGAAGCACAAGAACGACAAGCTTACTCTAAAGGTAATAAAGCTAATAGCTGAAATAGCTGAAGTTCGCATTTCCGAATCAGTAGGCTAGCTGGCTGCTGTTTGCGCAGCATTCCGCAGGAAATACTTACGTCAAAATTAAACCTTACTACAAAAGTTAGTTCCTTTAACATTAAAGTCTATATTGATCTAACCCCGTTCTTAAAGTTCAGGTCTTACAGAATTTACCAATTTGCAAAAATTATGCTATATTAAATCATTCATTATCAATTATCCATTATCAATTATCAATTACTTCCTACTCCCTATTTTCAAAATGATTAATCAAACCAATATAAATCGAACAGTTTTAAATAATGGCATAGTTGTAATTNCAAAAGTTAGTTCCTTTAACATTAAAGTCTATATTGATCTAACCCCGTTCTTAAAGTTCAGGTCTTACAGAATTTACCAATTTGCAAAAATTATGCTATATTAAATCATTCATTATCAATTATCCATTATCAATTATCAATTACTTCCTACTCCCTATTTTCAAAATGATTAATCAAACCAATATAAATCGAACAGTTTTAAATAATGGCATAGTTGTAATTACAACAGAAAATACAGTTGCTGATATTGTGTCAGCTAAAATATTCTTACGAATAGGTAGTCGTTATGAAGCAAAAAAACAATCAGGAATTTCCCATTTATTAGCAGCAGTTTTAACAAAAGGAACAGAAAAATTATCCTCTTTAGATATTGCTCATAAAATTGAATCAGTAGGAGCAAGATTAGGAAGTGATACAACAGCAGATTATTTTTTGCTGAGTATGAAAACAGTATCAGAAGACTTTGATGATATCTTTCAATTATCAGGAGAAATAATCAGATATCCTTCCTTCCCAGAAACAGAAATTGAATTAGAAAAACGGATTACTATTCAAAATATTCGTTCTCAACTAGAGCAACCTTTTACCGTAGCATTCTCTCAATTACGAGAGATGATGTATCAAAACCATCCTTATGCTTTATCAACTTTAGGCACAGAAAATACAGTTTCTCAAATCACCCGCCACGACATTCAAAAATTTCATCAAAGTTACTTCCGTCCAGACAATATAGTGATATCTATAGTAGGCAAAATTAACAACGAAAAAGCCATTGCTTTAGTAGAACAAATCTATGGAGATTGGCAACCACCAAGAACACCTCTACCAACTTTAAATTTACCAACAATAACTCCTCAACCTTTGACAGCAAAAAAATACCAAGAAACTCAACAATCTATTATTATGCTTGGGTATTTAGCAGCAAATGTTAATAGTTCTGATTATGCTCCTTTGAAATTACTTAATACTTATTTGGGAAATGGTTTATCCAGTCGTTTATTTGTAGAACTAAGAGAAAAAAGAGGTTTAGCTTATGATGTTTCAGCATTTTATCCTACCCGTCTCTATACCTCTAACTTTACAGTTTATATAGGTACAGCAGCAGAAAATACAGAGATCGCTCAGAGCGGATTAAGAGTAGAAGTGGAACGCTTAGTTACTAACTTACTTAGTGAAGAAGAGTTAGAAGTATCCAAAAACAAATTATTAGGTCAGTATGCTTTGGGTAAACAAACAAACTCACAAATCGCTCAAATTTTAGGATGGTATGAAATCTTAAATTTGGGCATATACTTTGACAGTAAGTTTCAGGAAAATTTGGCAATGGTAACAAGTGCTGAAGCACAAGAAGTTGCCAATAAGTATTTTATAGAACCTTATATTTCAATTGTCGGACCAGAAAAAGGTAGTGATTCAACAATTAATAATTAGGGTTTGCTGAATAAAGTCTTTTGGCATGGGTAGGAGACAGGAGAAATGGAAATTATAGAGGAGGTAGTGGTAAAAATTGTCCCAAGATTTTTCTGCCATAATCATCCCAAAATACTAGCTTTTTGAGCTTTTTAGACAGAAAACCTTGCACTTTTTTCGACCAAAAAAGGCTGAAACCAATATCTGTCAGTGCTTTTATCTTTAATCAGCAAGCCCTAATTAATTATTAATTGTTCTGTAATAGTAATACCATTTCTCTATGAAGTTGCACTTAATAAAAGATGAGAATAGCTAGTTTCATTAATTGATAATTGATAATTGATAATTGATAATTACCTCTCCCTAAAAGGTAGAGGATTGACGAATAAGGAAAAGATTTATTTCTCTTGGTCGATTAGATATGGCGTTTCGGCTGTCGCCGACATATAAAGCGAAGCGGCTCTGCACTCTTCGGGAAACCTCGCCATCTCATCCTGACGGACTGCTCCGCAAACGACCGCTTTTTTCCCTTGAAAGGGGAGGCTTCAAGGCGTGAATGATCTAATTGTTTAATTGTTTAATTATTAATTATTTCGGTACTAAAGTCTCAGCAACAATTATTAAGTGCATTCTTACAAAGAAATGGTATAAGAATTAGTTAAAAGGATTTTTTTTCTTCTCTTGGTCGATTATATATGCTGTTTCGCAGCGTTTTCCTTTCCTGCGGATGGTACGAAATGGAACATGAAAAACAAAGTTTTGCGTTAGCTAAACGACCACTTTTTATCCATGAATGGAGAAACTTTATACCTAAATTTTTCGGTAAAATTAAAAAGTAATATTTTATCAAAACTTTAACTGAAACTTATAACTTATATAAAAAAACTGAAACTTTATTAATGCCTAAGTGTAATGTTAAGAAACTTAATTGGGATAGGAATAAAACTTGGCAAAAGTTCAAGCTGGATATTTAGCTTAAGTTGTTTGACTTTATTGGTAATTATAAGTAGTTCCAGCACTATATGGGGACAAATACCTGTAGAAACTAATTCTATACCTACTACTATTAATCGACCAACACTTAAAGCAGGTAGTCAGGGAGAAGAAGTATTAGAATTACAAGGAGTTTTGAAGTTACTAGGATATTACTTTGGGGAAGTAGATGGAGTTTATTCTGAAACTACTACTACTGCAGTTGTTAAATTTCAAGAATCTGTGGGATTAATCCCCAACGGTATTGTTGACCAAAATACCTGGAACCGTTTATTACCAACAGCCAAAACTTATAATTATACCAATGGAACTACAATACAAGAAAATACAAACTCAAATTGTAATTGTTCGCAAAATCAAACTTTACCTACCATAATTAACGACTCTCCCCCAAAAATTGAATCAGATACAGAAACCTCTAATATTGATTTGCCAATTCTCAAAATTGGTATGAGAGGTAATGCAGTTAGAGGATTACAACAACGTCTAAAGGCCAAAGGTTTTTTAAAGGAAAAAGTTGATGGAATATTTGGCCCTAAAACTCAAGCTGCTGTTAAAAATGCTCAAAGAAAATATCAACAAGAGCAAAATGGGATTGTAGATACTTCTCTATGGATGACTTTACTACGTTAATCAAAAAATTGGTCAAATATGGTAAACTTACAGATGTAATTATGTAACTTAGAAATAAGAAACTCCGTGTGCCTAAATCAGAACGTAAAATTCTACTAGATTTTGAAAAGCCTCTGGCAGAATTAGAAAACCGTATAAATCAGATTCGTGAACTAGCTAAAGATTGTAGTAGTGTAGATGTTTCAGAACAAATTCATCAACTAGAAGCAAAAGCAACTAAACTACGTCAAGAAATTTTTAGTGGTCTTTCCCCTGTACAAAAACTACAGTTAGCCCGCCATCCTAGGCGACCAAGCACTCTGGATTATATTCAAGCTATCGGTGATGAGTGGATAGAATTGCATGGTGACCGTGGTGGTAGTGATGACCCAGCAATAGTGGGAGGTTTGGCCAGAATCAATGGTAGACCTGTTGTAATTATTGGTCATCAAAAAGGACGAGATACAAAAGATAATGTAGCTCGTAATTTTGGTATGGCCTCAGCAGGAGGATATCGAAAATCAATCAGATTTATGGAACATGGCAATCGCTTTGGAATGCCAATTATAACATTTATCGATACTCCAGGGGCATGGCCAGGTATAGAAGCCGAAAAATTAGGACAAGGAGAGGCGATCGCCTACAATCTTCGAGAAATGTTCCATCTAGATGTACCAATAATTTGTACAGTAATTGGAGAAGGTGGTTCAGGTGGAGCGTTAGGTGTGGGAGTAGGCGATCGGTTACTGATGCTAGAACATTCTATATATACAGTTGCTAGTCCAGAAGCTTGTGCAGCCATTCTCTGGAAAGATGCCAGCAAAGCTTCTCAAGCAGCAGATGCCTTGAAGATAACTTCCTGGGATTTAAAAAAGATAGGAATTATTGATGATGTAGTTCCAGAACCAAATGGTGGCGCTCATTCTAACCCTTTGCAGGCAGCAGAAAATCTCAAAAAGGCTATAGTAAAAAATCTAGATGAATTAAGCCAGTTAAGTAGTCAAGAACTCCGAAAACAGCGTTATCAGAAATTCCGTTCTATAGGAGTATTTGTAGAGACATAAAAATGAAAACTCTGAAAATTCCCAGAAGTTTCAAAGGCTGGTTGAATAACTAGAGGCAGGTTTTAAGCAGGGGAAAATATCCTATAGAGTGTAATATTGTAGTTTATTGGTGAAAATCCTGAATAACCGTCGGAAATTATTATTTCAAAGTATAAAATTTCCATGGCTATTATGATATAATCAAAAATTTTACTCAAACGAAAAGGTCTGAAAAAGTGAAATATTAAAGATAGGGTTACAGCTAGATATTTTGTATAACTGAGGAATCTAGGAGTCTATTTCCAGGTTTGAAGCAGATAGATTTTATCCTATTTTTTCTCAGCTATGTTCTCAATTTAGAGAGAGACAAACAACAGCGTTATACAAAATTCAAAAAAGGCTGTTACATTCATTCTTTGTGATTTATTCCTACAGTTTAATAGTTTATGGCTTGCATTCATTGTCAAAATTAAAGCTTTTTACTCCATTTTTTGTCTATTTATCTTTCNATTAAAGATAGGGTTACAGCTAGATATTTTGTATAACTGAGGAATCTAGGAGTCTATTTCCAGGTTTGAAGCAGATAGATTTTATCCTATTTTTTCTCAGCTATGTTCTCAATTTAGAGAGAGACAAACAACAGCGTTATACAAAATTCAAAAAAGGCTGTTACATTCATTCTTTGTGATTTATTCCTACAGTTTAATAGTTTATGGCTTGCATTCATTGTCAAAATTAAAGCTTTTTACTCCATTTTTTGTCTATTTATATTTCCTGGCTCCGGCGTGACTTATCTCTTTTTACTTGTTCTGTCACTGTAGCAATATTTTCTGAAAATGGTATTACACTTGAGAAGTTCATAAGTCTATACCATTTCACTTTAAGGATTTCACAAATAGAAATCTCCGAATTAAAGATATAGACTTTTTGGTATTAGAAGCAATAGGCAAGAGGTTTTTAGGAAAAAGCCAAGAAAAATGATTGAGGAGATTGACTTGTACAACTCTAGATCATGTTAAATAAAGGGGAAGTTTATTTTCTGGATATATCTACATNAGATATAGACTTTTTGGTATTAGAAGCAATAGGCAAGAGGTTTTTAGGAAAAAGCCAAGAAAAATGATTGAGGAGATTGACTTGTACAACTCTAGATCATGTTAAATAAAGGGGAAGTTTATTTTCTGGATATATCTACATAGTTTCAAAGTTATAATGTTAAATAATCTGTTGAAATTATTGTAACCTCAAAGTTTTCTGTCTATTAAATCTTAAAATCTTAATGCATGAATTTTGACTTCCGCGAAACAAAACAGTTATATGATAGTTTTTAAGTAGACAGATACTCTAACGCCTCCGTTAAAATAGGACTCTATAGATTTTTTGAGGTGGAGTTCCCTCAAAATTTGGAGCTTGTGGACAGATAGATATGAAAAATTATTGAAGGGTAATTCTCAAAAAAGCAGGGAATGATTTGCTAAAGGTCAAAATCATTAGGATAATTTGAGAAATTACCAGAAGTGTAGTGAGAATGTCAACTCAACTCAAGAAATGTTTTGAAATTAATTAAAGGAATCTTAATTAGCTATTCACAACAGACTTTCTGGCATAATTATTACAGTAGTATCTATGGTTTTGTTAATGACCAAGTATTTTCACAAGAGGGATGTCTAAAGTGTCCAGTCAATTTGGTTTCATAGCTCTTTATGAAATAATGACAAGAAAACTAAAGAACTACTTAATTAGTCTTACCGCAAGTTTTTTCTAGTTTTGTCAATACCACTCTCTAGGATCGAGAAACTTATTGGGATCAATCTTAACTATTTAACCATGATAAAATCCTAAATATAGTTGAGATGTAAATTCTCAATGCTTTCCTGATACCAATTCAGACAGTAATTTACCTATTTTCTGATAACTAATGATTTGTGAAAATGGATTCTTGGTCGGTGTCAAACTTATCAGTAGAGAAATTGACAAACTCTCATAGTTATAGTTCATTGCTCATTAATAACTAAAACTTATTAGCACCAATGAACAAAGAATTATGACCTAAGCTAAATGGCCTAGCAAAAGTTAGGTCAAGATATAACGTGCTTTTTTGAAATCTGATCCGAATCTATTATGACTCAAACTTTTTCCAACGGTTCCAATTCTAGCAAAACACTTAACATCAATGGTGTTAAAACTTCTGATGCAGATGTAACGGGTAAAATTTCCTATAGACCTGACCGTAGCTCTTCATCCAATGGTCAATCAATTAGGCAACAACCTCCTGCTGAAGAAAGCAATGAGGCAATGATGGAGGCTGTCCGGACAATGCTACTCTCAGTAGGAGAAGATCCTGAGCGAGAAGGATTGCTCAAAACTCCCAAGCGGGTTGCAGAAGCAATGCAATTTTTGACTAGTGGCTACAGTCAATCCCTGGAAGAAATTGTGAATGGTGCTATCTTTGACGAAGGTCATAACGAAATGGTTCTAGTTAGAGATATCAATCTTTTTAGTCTTTGTGAACATCATATGCTACCCTTCATGGGAAAAGCTCATGTAGCTTATATTCCTAATCAAAAAGTAGTAGGACTAAGTAAGCTAGCTAGGATTGTCGAAATGTATTCTCGTAGATTGCAAGTCCAGGAAAGATTAAATCGTCAAATTGCTGAAGCAATTCAAACAATATTAGAACCAAAGGGTGTAGCAGTTGTAATTGAAGCTACTCATATGTGTATGGTAATGCGGGGAGTTCAAAAACCTGGTTCTTGGACTGTTACCAGTGCAATGCTTGGTGTTTTTGAAGAAGATCAGAAAACAAGAGAGGAATATTTGAGCTTAATTNGGATTGTCGAAATGTATTCTCGTAGATTGCAAGTCCAGGAAAGATTAAATCGTCAAATTGCTGAAGCAATTCAAACAATATTAGAACCAAAGGGTGTAGCAGTTGTAATTGAAGCTACTCATATGTGTATGGTAATGCGGGGAGTTCAAAAACCTGGTTCTTGGACTGTTACCAGTGCAATGCTTGGTGTTTTTGAAGAAGATCAGAAAACAAGAGAGGAATATTTGAGCTTAATTCGCCATCAACCTGCATTCTTTTAATAGGTAGTAACTGAATTTAGTGGGAATAAGGAATTGATGAAGGAGTCAGGAGACAGAAGAAAGGAGCTAAAATCAATTAGTGGCGATGCATCCACCCATTAATTGAAAACCACCAAATTTAATTATTTGGTGGAGTCCTTAAACCCATTTATAATCCTTCGCTATGGGGCTACGCGCAAGTCAAAACTCCAAAATGTAAAAGTCAAAAATAATCTCTGACGCTTATTTGAATATTTATAAGTGTCATAACCATAATGCGTAGTGTTATAGAAGCAAGCTACATCTACCAGTTGATAATGGATAATGGATAATTAACTCTGGTTAAAACCGTAACAGAATAGAATATAAGGAAATTCAAGAGCACTTTTTTTCTCTTGAAATAGAAGGCTTTAAACCTGAATTATCAATTATCCATTAGGAAAGAATTATCCAAATAAATTCTGACTCCTGAATTCTTTACTTAGTAAATATTCTTATTTCCTTCCCCTGCTTTTCTATTGAATTCTTTACTTAGTAAATATTCTTATTTCCGCCCCCTACTTTTCTATAAATAATTATAGAAAAGTACGGTGGAAGACTAAGATTCAAAGTAAATAACTTAGACAACAAAAATATACAGATAGAGAGATTTCTGATATGACTAAACCAATCAAATTTGGAACAGATGGCTGGCGCGGTGTCATAGCTGATGATTTTACTTTTGAAAGAGTTGCTTTAGTAGCTCCCATTGCA
>NZ_LGSU01001391.1 GCF_002260545.1 Hydrocoleum sp. CS-953
TTTTAAGGCTCGTTCAATATTTAGCATTCTTCTGGCCAATTTCTGCTTGAACCATTTTACCTTATTTCCCAACAACTCTAATGGATAAAATTCATTAAGTACCTCGTCATAATTAAAATTATTTGAATTGGAGGATTCAGGAGTCGTAGGGGCGAAGAGCGAATCGCCCCTACAGGAGTCAGAATAGTTTTGGTCAATTCACTTGTTGTAATTATTTTAAGTTTAATTTTGCTTACCTACTTATCATTAACAATCACAAAAAAATTAATGCTAAGTATCCATAGCTACTTTTTGTGCCTAGTTTGAAGGTAAAATAAAAGGCCATTTTTTCAATTGTAAAAATACTAAGAATAAATTCTGGACAGAGCAGTGAAAAATCAATCATGTTAGAGTACACTACAACTATGAATATTTAAAAAGCTTTCTGTACTTAATATTAATTAACAAACAGAGGTAGAATTACTGAAAAACCTTGATATTGCACACAAAAGAGTATCCAAAATTTAATTAAAGTATTATGACATCTGCATCTCCAAACCACATAGCAACAGAGTACACCACAATCCCAATAGAGGACGTGGAAGTCATAGAGGGTAGCAGCCATCAGGTGCATCGTCCCCAAGATGATTCTGGTTATAAAAATCCTGACATTAATAATAATAATGCAGATCACCCTAAAAGTAACTCAAAAGTTAATGAAAGTAGTGCATTAGTTCATCCTACTTCTGGGGCGAATTTCTCAGAATTTCTGGCTCCCTTAACAAAAGACACTTTTGTCGAAGTTGTTCAAGATGTTGAAGCCAAGCTAAAAACAGTTAATCAAACCCTTGGGATGCTCAACAATTTGTTAGAGGCTCAAGGATTTGATGCAATTCTACATGAAATGCTACGTTCAATTACTCTAAAAACAGGAGAATTATTGAACGCAGACCGAACAACAATTTGGTTATTAGATGAAGAAAAAAATGAACTTTGGTCAACAGTTGCTCAAGGTGCTAATGGCAAACCATTAGAGTTAAGAATTCCAGCAAATGTAGGGATAGCTGGAGAATCAGCCCAAGGTAAAAAAGTTATCAATATTCCTTACGACTTCTATGATGACCCTCGTTCAGCTTCAGCAAAAAAATTTGATAAACAAAACGGATATCGAACTTACAGTATGGTAGTAATGCCATTATTGCAAGAAGAAACTGGGGATTTAATTGCAGTTGTCCAACTTCTAAATAAGTTCAAACTAGATGAAGAACAATATGAATTATTAGAAGACAAAATAGATGTTAATGGATTTACTGAAGAAGATGAAAGAGTATTTCGTGAATTTGCTCCTTCTATTAGCTTGATATTAGAATCTTCTAAGTCATTTTATGCAGCTACCCAAAGACAAAGAGCAGCAGAAGCTTTAATGAAAGCTGTAGACTCCCTCAGCAAAAGTAGCCTAGACTTAGAAGATACTCTGAAAAAAGTCATGGATCAGGCCAAGGAACTGATGAATGCAGACCGCAGTACCTTGTGGCTCATAGACAATGATAAAAATCAACTCTGGACAAAAATTCCGATTGATGGTAAGCGAATTGAAATTAGAATAGCTAAAGATAAAGGTTTTGCTGGTATGGTAGCTACATCTGGGGAACCGCTACTAATTCCTTTTGACGTATATAAAGATTCCCGTTCAGTTACAGCCAAAGAAACAGATGAAAAAACAGGTTATCGTACTTGCAGTCTATTATGTATGCCTGTTTTTAATGCCGATCATGAATTAATTGGTGTGACTCAGTTAATTAACAAAAAGAAACAAGGAGACTATCCAGCCTACAACCCCGCAGATTGGCCAGAGGCTCCAGAGCAATGGAAAGCCAGTTTTAATCGTAATGATTTAGAGTTTATGAGAGCTTTTAACATTCAAGCTGGTGTAGCTCTGCAAAACGCTAAATTATTTGATACAGTCAAACAAGAACAACAAAGGCAAAGAGACATCTTACGCAGTCTCACCAATGGCGTAATCTCTACTGACAAAAAAGGTACAGTCATTGCCACGAATGAAAGTGCTAGACATTTACTAGGAATTGGTGACACAGATATATTAGCAGGTAAATCTGTAAAAAATTTGGTGTGCCTCAAGGAAGGTGAATTTTCTAAATGGTTAGATATAGCTCTCTCTCCTAATGACAGTAAAGATTACCAGCAGTATTACCCAGATCAAACCTTGTTACCTGAAGGAGATTTAGATCCTCAAAGTATTAATTTGTCAATTAACTCAATGATTGATGTTTTGGAACCAGACAAGGTAAATGGCGTGTTAGTGGTGATGGAGGACATCAGTGGAGAAAAGCAAGTTAAAAATTTGATGTATCGTTACATGACACCAGAAGTTGCAGAACAATTATTAGCAACTGGTGATACTGGTTTAGGAGGTAAACGTCAGCAAGTTTCTGTACTTTTCAGTGATATTCGTAGCTACACTACTTTGACAGAAAGCATGAGTGCCGAACAAGTTGTTAGTATGCTGAACGAATATTTTGAAGAGATGGTAGATGCTGTCTTTAAATATAAAGGCACCCTGGATAAATATATAGGAGATGCCTTAATGGCAGTATTTGGATCTCCAGCTCCCTTAAAAGATCATCCTTTGTGTGCAATGAAAGCTGCTGTGGAAATGCGCCAACGCCTACAATTATTTAATGAAGAGCGTCTAGCCAACAATAAAAAGGCCATTAGTATTGGTATGGGGATTCACTCAGATGAAGTAGTTAGTGGTAATATTGGCTCTAGTAAACGTATGGAGCTAACTTCTATTGGAGATGGTGTTAACTTAGCCTCTCGCCTTGAAGGTACAAGTAAACAATATGGCACAGATTTAGTCATCAGTGATAATACTTATCAACTTTATAAAGAAAAGCTTTGGGTTCGGGAATTGGACTTGATTACTGTGAAGGGAAAAAGTAAACCTGTCAGAATATATGAACTTTTAGGTTTTAAGGAAGGCGATCTGAAGCAAGAATTGACTGATAAACAACATCAGATTGTTGGACATTATCATCAAGGACGGGAGTATTATTTAATGCCATCCAAAGAGAAAAATTTAACAGATGATTCTATTAAGGAATTTTTTGCCAAAGCTGAAGCTGAATTCAAAGAAGTTTTAAATATCGATCCAAATAACAAAGCCGCTAAGTTACACGTTGGTCGTTGTCAGCTATTTCAGGCCGAACTTCCTCAAAAAGATTGGGATGGAGTCTGGAAATTAACTGAAAAGTAAAAATTTCTCTTTAAATAATAATTTTAGCTCCTGTATTTTGAAACAAACCAACCCTAGTTATGAATAATTTAAGTTCCCACTACTCAGATAGTGAGTGGGTAGAGCAAGTTAATAAGTTATTGGTTGAGATTGCCAGTATTTCTGTCTCAGATCAACCCAAGCTACCAGAAAATATTGCGGAAAGGGCTCTACCACTGGCAAACAAAGCAAAAAGTATCCAAGAAAAAGCTGATAGCCTAATTATTCCTTCAGATTCCCTAGAATGGGTAGGAAAGGTACGTCAATTTTTGTTGGACTTATCTCGTGCTTCCTTGGCAGATATACCAAGACTACCTGTAAGTATAGGTCAAAGATCGCTGGTATTAGCAAAAACAGCTCAAGAGATTAAAGACAAAGTTGCTAAGACAAAATCTTAGTTGTTAATAGTTAAAGTGTAGATGAACTTAAAAATAGCATCTATAATAGAACTTGTATTGCAACTAACAATTTTAAGTTTTTTAGAAATTTCCTGAATATGGAATCAGATAGTCAACCTCCTAGTTACTCAGATGATAAACCTCCTCAAAGGATTGCAAATATTTTGGGAACGGCGATCGCTGTATTAACTTTGGCATTACCTTTATTAGTTATTGCTCGTTATTCTCATAGTAATATCAATGTAATTCCTCAAACGTCTTATGAATTGTCTGGGTATGAATGATTTCTGAATAAATTTCTAAGAACTTTAGTTTCAATTTCTATCTTACTTCAGCCTATTAAGGTTACTCTAACTAAACCTGCTTACTTAGATATTAAATAAATTTGGTTGATACTCTTTTTCTTCGGAAGATTAAGAGTTCAACCACAGTTTTCAACCCATATAATTAATTCTGTGCTGGGAAATGTAGATGTAGCTCAATAGACTGCTAAGGTTAAGTTATGAGTTTTTATTGAGAATTTTAATTATCGGAAATTTTTCAATGCTAATTAGGGCTTGTCCATTAACTCTCAAAGCATTTACCGAAATATTGTGGTTTAAAGCCTCCCCTTTTAAGGGGATAATAAATAAAAATTTTCCTGTTCGTCAATCCTCTTCTTTTCAAGGAGAGGTAATTCNATTGTGGTTTAAAGCCTCCCCTTTTAAGGGGATAATAAATAAAAATTTTCCTGTTCGTCAATCCTCTTCTTTTCAAGGAGAGGTAATTCGCGCATTCTAAATTCTTAATTCTTGAAAGATAAATACAGTAGCCTTTTTTGTCAAAAAAAGTGCCAGCTTTTCACTTTGTTAGACCTACAAAAAGTTAACATTTGGGGCAGAATAATTGGAGAAAAATCAAGGGATAATTTTTCTGATTACCTCCTCTATAATTCCCATTTCTCCTGTACATCACCAATCTGAAAGCTCCCCTATCTGAGGACTGACTCCTACCCTGACCAAAATACTTTTTCAGCAAACCCGAATTCTTCTTTAAAGGTAACAAAGCTAATAACTGAACACTGTTTCGCACCATTCTCGAGAAAATGCTTAACTTACAGCAATTTCGGAGTTAGTGAGGTACAAAGCAAAGACTTCCAGTCTGTTAGTAATTTTGGTAACACAAGCATCCTGCTTGTTACAGCAAACGAAGGCTGAACTGCAAAAAATGTACCTCAGCATCCTCAAAAGTGCTGTAAATTATTAAAAATTACTTTGATCAAAAATATGATTATCTAAAATAACCAACAAATCCTCAACACTAGCATTATGATCTAAGAAAGAAAATAAATGTTTATAACAAAGCCTACCTTGTTTGTCTAGTACAAATTGCCCTGGTAAAGGTGCCCCCAAAGCTTGACCAACCTTGTAATTTTTAAACGCCTGACAGCTAGAATCACTAAGTAAAGGCATTTTTAAACCTAGGTCTCTAACAACAATCTTACTTTGTTCCTCATCCGTACTGGTAATCATTAATACTTCTACTCCTCGCTCTAAAAACCTTTCATAATTGTTATTTAAAGCCAAGATATGAGGGAAACAAAATGGGCAATACTGCTTTTCAGTAAAAATACGAGTCAAGGCAACTATAACAGGAGTTACTCCCCAATAGTTTGATAATCTAACTAATTTACCATTTTTAATATCTGGTAATTCAAAATCTGGCGTTCTTTTTCCATGCTCCAAGCCATTAATAGCTGGAATAGGTAATAAATTTTGAAAAAAACGTTGATTTAGTAAACCCCTAAAGTCATAAGAAGTTAGCATAATCAGAATTAATTAAAACTCAAAAGTTCAAACCTTAATTTTTTNGGAATATCTTTAATATTTACAACTCCAACAACTTAAGTAAAATCATTTCAGCTACAGTGTTGGAGTAAATATTTTATCGAAATTATCAGGTACTTTATAAACTGACTAAAAAAATTTATTCAATAGCAGCAAAAAATTCTTTCGACTTAATTGGATCGGGATTCATAGTTTTATCCCCCGGTCTCCAACCCACAGGGCAAACTTCATCTGGATGAACCTGTACATATTGAATAGCCTGCAAACTTCGTAGTGTTTCATCCACATTGCGACCAAAAGCAAAATTATTAATCGTTGCGTGCTGGATAATACCTTCTCTATCAATAATAAATAATCCCCGCAGAGCAATACCAGCTTCTGGATCTAAAACATTATAGGCCAAACTAATTTCTTTCTTAATATCAGATAATAGGGGATAATTAAGGTCTCCAATACCACCAGATTTACGATCTGTTTGAATCCAAGCTAGATGTGAAAATTCACTGTCTACTGAAACTCCGATAATTTCAGTGTTAAGTGACTCAAATTCTTTGTAGCTATCGTTAAAGGCCGTAATTTCTGTTGGGCAAACGAAGGTAAAATCCAAGGGGTAGAAAAATAAGACTACATACTTACCACGATAATCAGACAGTTTAATTGTCTCGAATTCCTGATCTACTACGGCTGTAGCAGTAAAATCTGGAGCCTCTTGGCCCACACGCAGGCATTCGTCTGTCATGATTTAATTCTCCTTATGAAAATAAGTTGATAAATTCTTTACTATAAGCTGTCCTTAACCTAACAGTTGTAGGAGCTTCTAGTTTGAACTACTAAAACTTCTATCAAGAAGCTGATATTAGTACAGAATTTAACCTAATCAATCAAGTTGATTAGTCATCAGTTAACTGTTTGAATTATCAATGTCTTAATCATAATATCATCTAAGTTTTATTTGAAGGAAGCTGCCCTCAAAGTTTTGCTACTATACAATTTTACTTTCTGTTGTTAGAGCCATAAATTGCTACTTTACCTACAATAAATATCCAGTGTCGGCAGAATCATCAAAACACAGCCCCCATCTGTCAAATGGCCATAAATGAACTTGACAGCACAATAATCATATCAATCCCACAAACCTTCTAATAAGTCAAGAAATAGGGAAAAGCCTTAGCTTTATAGTAGCTATTTTAGCACATTTACTGTGCAGAAGAACAATAAAAATGAAATAGAATTAGCTCATAAAAATAACTCATAATTTTTGCCAATTACCATAGCTATACTCAAAGATATAACAGATAAATTATGTGAAGAATATGGCATCTTAATTTATAGAAACTGACGAAAGTTATACAAGTATTGCTTAATTTTTGGATGGTAATTCAATACCTACTTATGGTAAAAAACCCAATGAGTGGAAACCTTCAGGAAAAAGAACAAAGGGGGGTTTGTGTAGATTCACTGCCAAGTTAGGTGGTAATTTAAACCACTATAACCTACATTCCGCACTTCAAATAGAGTACAGAGATTTGGGTTCAAAGGAAGAAGGCTCATATTATCTAGGAGAGAAGGAAGAAGGAAGAAGTAATGCAAGTCATGAAGTGAAAACCGCTATAATTTACAGAGTATAAATACTGAGAGAGCTAGGAAATTTTGTGCTACCTTCTATCCCACATTCCGCAAGACAAAATGTAGTATGTGACAGTGGTTACACTTGAGTCAGTATTTATGCTGAAGAAAAAAAATATTAATACTGTCATCCTAGAAAAGACTCTGAAAAAAAAGGATGAAAAATGTGAGTAGAAGTAAGTAATTTAGATCCAGATCGGATTAGTAGCAGGAATCATTGATGAAATTGGTATAGAAAAGAAAATTAATGAATTGCTAGGGGAAAAGTAACAGAAAAAATTACAGCGGGTCAAGTTGTGAAAGGAATGGTTCTCAACGGACTAGGGTTAGTCTCATCCCCATTATATTTATTTAATAAATTTTTCCAAGGAAAGGCCGTAGAACATTTTGTAGTGGGAAATGTTGGCTATAAATATATCAGAAAGTAGGCCACTTCAAGGCGAGGCTTAAATCCCAATTTTTTGGTCAGCTAAGAAGAGAAGCACTAACTAGGATTTATCGCGTTTGGTAGTAGAATTTGGCAAACCAAATCCCTACCATTAATCTCTTTCACTTAAATCCCGTGATTACTCAACTCAAATATTAAAATTAATAGATATGGCTCAGGCGGGATTTGAACCTGCGACCTTGGGCTTATGAGTCCCCTGCTCTAACCTCTGAGCTACTGAGCCTAATTTTTTTGCCATTTATAATAGTAGCATACTATCCCATGGTTTCGTCAAGTCTTTCGTTTTTTTTCTTACAAACTAAATTAAACTCAAGGCCAAACTTTTTTTGGATGTCAATTCCCATTTCTATGACTGGAAATGGGAATGATTCATACCATTTCACGGAACTCAAAAGTCAAAAGTAGAATTTTAATGGCTTAAGAGTTAAATTATACAGTAATTTAAGCTTATTATTTCAGATTATCACTTGCCGACTATTTGTGACATTTTTCAAGTGAATTGGTATCAAATAATCTAATTATAAGCCATTCTAGAAGGTAGATAAGCCATTGGGTTGACTGCTCCATTGCCCTTAGGATGGATTTCAAAGTGTAAATGTGGTCCGGTACTACGTCCGGTACTACCCATTTTCGCAATCAACTCACCCTGAGCCACCTTTTGACCTTCTCTAACTAAAATTTGGCTATTATGAGCATAAACTGTCAGACTACCATTAGGGTGCTGAATTTCTACCAGATAACCGTAACCCCCACTATTCCAGTCAGCATAAGTAACAATACCAGGAGCTGCTGCAACAATCGGAGTACCAGTTGGTGCAGCTATATCAATACCCCTGTGCATTCTTCCCCATCGCCAACCATAACCTGATGTCAATGCCCCTCTTGCAGGCCAGCTATACCCGGTAAATTGCATCGAGCCTCCAGGTAAATAGGTATCAGCTTGACCCAAAGGTGGCAAATCTGGAGAAACCATTTTTCCGATTGAAGGGTTATTTAGAATCTCATCAGCATTACCTCCTATCGGTGCTACAGCCTGAATTTGCTGACCTGCTACAGGTAGTTCTTTGACAACTGTAGCCGGATTTCTCCTTTCCAGTCTATTAGTTCTTATCTCTTCAGGCCAATTTCTGGTCTGGGAACTGCTAATTTCTACCTGATAAGTTGGCTGTAAGTATCTATTATTTCTGTCTGTAGGAGTTTGACGATTAATAGGTAGGTTATTTTCTGAAGATAGTGGTTCAGGTACTGGAATAGTTGTTGATTCTGAATGAGTTAGCTGAGATTCTTCCAAATCTTTTTGAGCATTATATTCCTGTCGTAGCCTAGTAATTTCTGACCTTAAACGATTGGCATAAGGATTTTCTTGATTATCTGTTTGAGCTACTGGTAATAATTCACTATCTTTAGTATCACTAGCAACTTCTGTTCGTTGAACAGGTTGGTTATTACTAAAATGGACTTGATTTTCTAACTCCAGAGCAGGATTGGGCTTAGATACCTGTGATTCTAGATGAGTAGGCCATACTTTGCCATTAATTAGGGGAGTTTTAGGTCTATCTGTAGCAACTGAATGTTTTGAAGTTATAAATTCTTTTGATTTGTGATTTATTTTGGACTCTTTATGACCTGCATCTTGAGACCAAGAAACAAGCTTTAAACTTCCCGTTGTTGAAACTTTAGGTGCAGTAACATTGGGTATACTATATGATGNATTCTAGATGAGTAGGCCATACTTTGCCATTAATTAGGGGAGTTTTAGGTCTATCTGTAGCAACTGAATGTTTTGAAGTTATAAATTCTTTTGATTTGTGATTTATTTTGGACTCTTTATGACCTGCATCTTGAGACCAAGAAACAAGCTTTAAACTTCCCGTTGTTGAAACTTTAGGTGCAGTAACATTGGGTATACTATATGATGAATAATCAGATTTGATAATAGGTCTCTTGGCTTCTGGAAAATCAGGTTGATTATTTGTAGTTTCCAGGGGAGGTTGATTCAATTCTTCTTGTCCAAAAGAATATGATTCTAGGTCACCAGAATGACCAGTTGTAGAACTTGCTAAAGTTAATGAAGAAGAAGATGGTTGCTGAGGAATTTTGAGTAATTTCGCAGCTTCAATTACATCTGGATCTTTAATCTGATTAATTTTAGCCAATGCTCCTACAGATACATTGTGCTGACTAGCAATTAAACTCAGTGTGTCCCCAACACGCACTTTGTACACCAATGAAACTGGTGTAGATGTCATTCCTGAATCAATAACTACTGCCCCTTCTACTTTTGTCTGTTGAGTCTTGATTGACTCTTGAGAAATATCTCCTTCACCATCAGTTATTTCTCTAGCAGCAGAATTATTATCTATTTTNATGCTCCTACAGATACATTGTGCTGACTAGCAATTAAACTCAGTGTGTCCCCAACACGCACTTTGTACACCAATGAAACTGGTGTAGATGTCATTCCTGAATCAATAACTACTGCCCCTTCTACTTTTGTCTGTTGAGTCTTGATTGACTCTTGAGAAATATCTCCTTCACCATCAGTTATTTCTCTAGCAGCAGAATTATTATCTATTTTAGGTGTAGCTATTTGTAGCTGTGGTTCTGCAACAACTAAATTTTCTGATTTTTTTTCATATATATTTTCTAGGAATTTCTTTTTTGATGAATTAAAAGGTTTTCCTACAGACTCAGAAACAGACTCCTCATACCTCCAATCCACCGAACTTCTTGCCGGGCGGTTTTTTTGTTTTTGAACAGGGTTAATTCCTGTTTTTAACTCCTCAACTAGCTGGCCATCAGTGCTGATGGTTTTCTTTTGTTCTTTGGCTAACGATCCGAAAGCAGGCAACTCATTAGTTTGCAGTTGATTCAGTTTTTTCTGTTTAAGTTCTACAGGAAAAAAGGATTGACCTGATTTTTGTACTGACGGCAGAACAGTTTCAGGTTTAGTTAGTCCTACTTCAGAATCACTATTTCCTTCAGTATCTACATAGCCTTGGGTCAATTTTTGCAGTAGTAGACCTTTGGGCCTATTAACCCCAGTAACATTTAGTTCTGGAATTCTTACTACAGAAGAATATTGTTGATTTGTATCTACTTTAGGGAGTTCTACTGCTACTGCATGATCGCCTTCCCCTGGGAAGAGAATGCCTGATGCACCCATTGTAGTTGAGATAGCAGCAAGTCCAATCATCGCAGCAGAGGAACAAGCCTTACTACTACCTACATTTGTTTGTTTAGTCTGTTCAACATTTGCTTCTGTGTGAAATTCACACTTAGCAATAGACTTACTCTGATTTGGAAATGTTCGTTTCACAGAACGACCTCCTATTGACAAGCGTTTAACTGTTCTGAACCTTCTTTTGTCAACGATCTAGGTCACTTAGTATTAGAGATCCAGATCACTGTAAATCATCAGGCTTAGGCTAGGTTATCTTGCTTTGATNAATTCACACTTAGCAATAGACTTACTCTGATTTGGAAATGTTCGTTTCACAGAACGACCTCCTATTGACAAGCGTTTAACTGTTCTGAACCTTCTTTTGTCAACGATCTAGGTCACTTAGTATTAGAGATCCAGATCACTGTAAATCATCAGGCTTAGGCTAGGTTATCTTGCTTTGATAAAAAAAGCAAGGATAATTGTAACTTAATTTTGATGTAATGACTCAAATCAAAGAAAATAATTAACTTTTGGCAAACTAATATAGAGCAATATCTTTGCCCCTAGTTTGCTATTGCCCTATTTTCAATTAGCAATTAGTCCAGTTATATTTTTCTATTTTTCTTTATGTTTAGTCCTGTATTAAATACCCTCTAGATTCAGAGGAAGATTTCAGGAGGAAACATAATCTAAATTTTGGTATACAACAACTTGTTGTCCTTGGCAATTGACACAGTTATAGAAATTTCTTATGGGTATAGACTAGAGTTCACATAGCACTCTTCAGCACGGTTGTGTCGAAAATGTCTATACAATTAGTTAGGCAATAGGTATCACGGGTAAAAGCTTCAAACTTTTTATCTCTAGCGATATAGAAATACTATTTAATTTTTTCCTAGTCTTTTGATACTTAAGTATAAAAGTATCTAAAACCATCCATCTCAGCTCTACTTCTTTAATTATCACAACCCATACATCATCTTGCCTAGAGTATTCTCTCGGTTATATATAAGTTTTTTTTATTTCTATTTGTTTCAGTATTTCCTCAGTTTGAAATAACATTCAAAACTCAGGGTTCAAAAGAGAATTAAAATATTTAGGAGCAATCGCAAAAAACTAAAAAGTAGTAGTTATACCATGTCCGGTTGAACACTTATAATTAAGAT